>JAHEDM010000160.1:1560-6456 GCA_024641205.1 Actinomycetes bacterium | reverse complement strand
CATCGATCTGACCGGCGACATGGACGTCCTGAGAGGTTTCTACGCCGGCGGTAGGGGCAAGTACCCGGATCAAGCATCCGAGATACGGCTGATCGAGGAAACAGCAGGCCCACAGGGATCCCGCGCAACGTGACCAACGACCCTACGCGGTTGCCGCTGATCGAGGGGACAATGGCCGCCTTCATCCTGGGAGCCTGACATGGCGCACGAATTCATTGATGGGTCAACGGCGATCGTGCGCGGCGCGCTCGCCGCAGGATGTGACTTCTTCGCCGGGTATCCGATCACCCCCGCCTCTCCCATCCTGCAGATGATGATGACCGAACTCCCTGCCCGGGGTGGCGTTGCCATCCAGGGAGAAGATGAAATCGCCTCGATCGGCATGTGCATCGGAGCCACGCTGGCCGGAGCCCGGACGCTCACCGCCACCAGTGGACCGGGAATCAGTCTCTACAGCGAGAATATCGGACTGGCCATCATCGGAGAGGTTCCGCTGGTGATAGTCGACGTTCAACGGTTGGGGCCTGCCACCGGCGGGGCAACCACCGTTGGACAAGGAGATGTCCAATTCGTGCGGTGGGGGACGGCCGGGGGTTACCCGATCATCGCCCTGGCTCCTTCTACCGTCGAAGAGTGCTATTCCCTGACCATGCGAGCTTTCGATCTCGCCGAACGATTCCGGTGCCCGGTCTTCCTACTGACCGACAAGGATTTGAACATGACGATGCGGACCGTCGACCCTTCCGCCCTCACCGATATGGTGGTGCGGGACCGCGATCTTCGCCGGGGTGACGAAGGTCCCCCCTACAGATACCATCCACCGGATGGAGTTCCGCCGATGAGTCGGTACGGTGATGAAATCATGCGATTCACGGGATCATCCCACGGCGAAGATGCTGTGATCACCAAGAATCCGGCCGCCGTTGGGGCCTTGAACGATCACCTGGCGGCCAAGATCGATGATCATCGCGCGGAGATCGAAATGGTGACCCTGGATCATCAGGAAAGGGCCGCCACCCTGATACTCACGTACGGTGTGACTGCCGGTGCCGCCCGAGCAGCAGTTCGACAAACCAGAGCGGGTGGTGACGCAGTGTCCCTGTTGGTTGTGCAGAGTCTTTGGCCGGTACCGGAAGAGGCGATTGGGGCAGCCCTCGAAGGCGTAACCCGGGTGGTCGTGCCGGAACTCAACCTGGGGCAATACCGGCGGGAAATAGACCGGCTCGCCTCGGGCCGGGAGATCGTCGGCGTCAACCGGGTGGACGGGAAGCTCATCACACCGGAACAGATCGTCGAGGCGCTCTTGTGAGCACGACCATTGTTCCCCTGGCGACCTACAGAAACGAAACCGCATACCCGTTCTGTCCGGGCTGCGGGCACAGTTCCATACTCGACCAACTCAACGAGGCTCTGGTCCGTCTCGATCTGGACCCGAAACAGGTTGTCCTCGTCAGCGATATCGGCTGTTCCGGTTTGTCCGACCAGTACTTCGCCACCAGCGCCTTCCATGGATTGCACGGTCGGAGCCTCACCTATGCCGCCGGCATCAAGCTGGCTCGCCCCGAGCTCGAGGTAATCGTGATCATGGGCGACGGAGGAACTGGGATCGGCGGTGCCCATTTCCTCAATGCAGCCAGGCGAAACGTTGGGATGACCTTGTTGGTCTTCAACAACCTCAACTTCGGCATGACCGGTGGTCAGCATTCCACGACCACCCCGTTCGGAGCAATCACGTCCACCACACCGGGAGGCAACCTCGAGCGTCCCCTCGATATTTGCGCAACTGCGGCCGTCAACGGTGCCGCATACGTGTACCGGGGCACCAACTTCGATGCCGACCTAACCGATCGGATGGTTGAAGCTATCGAGACGCCCGGGTTCTCCGTACTCGACATCTGGGATTTGTGCACGGCCTATTTCGTACCATCGAACAAGTTCGGAAAGCGCTCACTCGAAGACACCCAAAAGAGACTTGGTCTGGGAACCGGGGTACTCGAACAAAGGGACGTTGCCGAATATGCCGCTGCCTACCGCACCGAGGCTGCCAAGCGCCCGCACAGTCCGTGGCTCGAGCCGCACCTCCTCGAATCAGAATTTACCTCGGACCTGGATGGTCCTTGCCGGCTGCTCGTGATGGGTTCGGCGGGCGGGAAAGTACGGTCGGCGGCCCGGCTGATCGCCGAGGCGGCGATCCGTTCGGGACTCCATGCCACCCAGGCAGACGACTATCCGATCACGGTGAAGACCGGTCACAGCATTGCCGAACTCATCTTCAGCTCCGACCCCATCGACTTCGCCGGCATCGACCGACCGGATGTGATGGTGATCCTCTCCGAGGATGGGCTCGCCAAGGCGGGGCCGTATCTGGCAGCCATGACCTCAACCGGTCGGGTGGTGATGGTTCCCGGGTTAGGCGATGTGGAGACCCGGGCTGCGCTTGAGGTACTCGATCTGGAACGGCTCCCGGGCCGGGTTGCCAAAACCGAGCTGGCTCTTGTGGCCCTCACCGCGGCGATCGTAGGCCAGAATGTGGTGTCCGCCGAGGCCCTGCGAGCGGCAGCCGGCCGGGGTCGGTATGCCGAGAAGAACCTGACGGCGATCGCCAACGGACTTGAGCTAACTCCCTGAGAGGGCCGTTTCGACCGTCTCGCGTACGTCGGCAGACAGCGCCCGGCATCGTTCGATCAGGTCGGCTGCGGCGGATTCTGCGGCGCCCGCCCACGAGAGGTCGGTCGCCGATTTGAGGTTGATCCGCACGTTGAACGCAGCTCCTTCGGCCGCCGCCAGGGCGCAGGCTCCGGCTACCCCGGCGTCGGTGACGGCGTTGGGATTGCCGTCTCGCGCAACCATCAAGGCCAATTCCAATGCTTCGACGGCGCGCTCGAGCACCTCGAGGGGTACGCCGGTTGCCTGCTGATTGGCCGCTTCGATAGCTTCGGCCCTGGCGGTGATGTCGACGTCTGTGGTCTTGGGCATTCGCATGGCAGTGAGCACCTGGTTGAAAGCGTCTGTGTCCCGATCCACAGCCTGCAGGAACCAGTCCTTGAGCGCCTGGGCCCGCCGCCCGAGATCCTCCATTGCTTCGCGACTCTCCTCCATGCCCTTCTTGCCGAACGTCAGGGCGGCGATCATCGCCGAAAGACCGGCCGAGAGCGACCCGCACAACGCTGCAACGCTCCCTCCACCCGGGGCAGGCGAATCGGACGAGAGTTCGTCGACGAAACCAATGACGGTCCGGGCCACCAATCCGGTCGGGGTGCCCGCGTAGCGGTATTCAATAACCTTGCCTGCCGGATCGAACGGTGCGAGATCATCCAAACCAAGCGACAGCACGGCTGCGTGGATGCGCTCAGATTCGGCGACGCCGCTGGTGGCTCCCTGCCGGGTGAGGTAGTGGTCCCCGGCCGTCAGGAGCGCGTCGCGCGGCACCAGCCCGACCAGCTCGCTACCGGTGACTCTGAGACCCAGCGCCTCGGCCTCCCGGCAGGCCGCGTCGAAGACCTCATGGAGGGAGGTCACCTTGTGGTTCGTGAGGTTGAACGAAAGCTGGGCTCGCCCGTACTCCTCGATGTACCAGCCGACCCCGCGCAACTCTTTGAATATTCCCGGTTCGCGTATGGGAGTACCGTCGGCCTCCCGAACAATGGCGCCGGTTTCATCTCTTCTGGGGCGGCCGGTCTCCCGGAGCACTCCGGCGATCCGGTTGGCGAGTCTCCGATCGCGAGTGTTCAGGTTGATGTTGTACGCGATGAGAAATTCCCGGGCACCGATTGCCGTGGCTCCGCTCCTGGGGTTGAAATCACCGGGTCCAAAATCGGGAGGATCGGTTCGGTCGGACAAGCCTTCGTATTCGCCCCGGCGGACAACGGCCAGCGAGCTGCGCTCCTGGTCGACCGCCGCAGCCTCATAGAGGAACACCGGGATCCCGAGTTCTTCGCCCACCCGGCGACCGAGACGACGCGCCAACGCGACGCACTCATCCATCGTGACATCCTGGAGCGGGACGAACGGGCAGACGTCGGTGGCACCCATGCGGGGGTGCTCACCGTGGTGTTTCGTCATATCGATCAACGCCGCCGCGGTACGGATTGCCTGGAACGCAGCTTCTTCTACGGCCTCCGGAGAACCGACGAAGGTGACAACCGTTCGGTTGGTGGCCGCTCCGGGGTCAACGTCGAGCAGCACGGCACCCTCGGTGGCGGTGATCGCACCGGTGATGGCATCGATGACGGATGGGTCGCGTCCCTCACTGAAGTTGGGAACGCACTCGATCAGCTTCACGAATCCTCCGGTCGGATGGGTCAACCTGGACACTACCGGAAGGGCGGGAAGTGTCCTGGTCGGCGCCCAAACGGGCAGAATGGTCTGGAGCCGATTGGATGGAAGATGAGATCAAAGCGGACACATACCATGGTGCTCGTCGCGCTGCTGATGGCCGCGTGCACCACGAGTGGGAACGCTCCATCCGTCACGAATGTGCTCCGGGAAGACACGCAGACAACTTCCTCACCTGTGACGACCACGACCACGACCACGACGAGCCTGCCCGAAGTACCCGCAGTTCCTGCCGAACCCGAGCCTGATCGGTCGCCGCCCGCCCCGGGACAGGTTCCGCCGGCAGGGACCCGCGGAGTGGCAATCGTGGCGGCAGGTGGAGCCGATCTGTGGGATGACCGGTCGGGGAGCCCTTTTGTCACCGCCCATGAGGGATTGGTCATGGCCGTTGAGACCCGGGAGGGTGACTGGTTCTTGTTGCGGACGATGTGCGACACGCCGGCCTGGGCGGAGGCAGCCCAGCTCGAGTTCACACCCGCAATCGAGCCGATCCTGGTCGGGATGGGGACCAGCTTCAACGATGCGGTTGTGGTCCTGGATCCGGGCCACGGTGGCGTCAAT
>JAHEDM010000160.1:0-1550 GCA_024641205.1 Actinomycetes bacterium | reverse complement strand
CGGGGCGCAGGGGCCGACCGGTCTGCGAGAGGAGGTAGTCAATCTCGACATCGCCCGCCGGGCCCGGGACCTCCTGGAGAAACCCCATCTCGTCGATTGGGAGACCGGGATCATCTACCCGGGCCAGGACATCCCGGCCGTGGGCCGGGTCTGGGTCACGCGCACAGAAGGACCTCCCGGCGCCGACTACGAGGCCGGCCTGCTGTTCCGGGCCGCCCTGGCCGGGAGTGCCGGAGCAAGCGCATTGATTGCGATCCACAACAACGCTTCCCCAGACGGCCCTTTCGAAGGCCCGGGCAGCGAGACCTTCTACATGTTCAAGGACCCGGATTCCCGCCGGTTGGGTGGGCTGCTGGTCGAAGAGATGCGGCGCTCGTTCGGTGCATTCGACACTCCCTGGGCGGGTGACCGTGACGCAGGCGCCAAATATCGGCTCCAAGAGGACGGGGAAACCGACTACTACGGCATCCTCAGGAGAGCTCTTGTGCCTTCCGTCATCAGCGAAGGAGCTTTCATTTCGAGTGAATCGGAAGAGGCTTTGCTCGCTACCGCGGAATTCAGGCAAGCGTACGCTGAAGCCATCTATCGGGCGCTGGTTCGTTTTGTCACCACCGATGATCCTGGCTCGGGGTTCACGACCCCGTATGTGCGCACGACCGATGTTGGCAGCGGAGATGCTCGTCCGAGCTGTCAGATTCCCGCGCAAGCCTGAGCGGTCAAGCCGGCAGCCCGGCCCTGGCCAGGAACCGGGTGCGATCGACGATAATCCTGGTGTGCGTCCCGGCAGCAACGACCCGGTCACCATCAAAAGCTCGCACGTCGAACTCGATCCTCTTGCCCTCAACGGCGCGCACCTCGGCCAGCGTCCGGACCTCGGCGCCGACCAGCGTGGGAATGCTGTGGTCTACCGAGATGTGGATGCCAACGCTGGTCAATTCGGGCGGCAATTCCCGGAGGGCTGCCACTGCAGCAGCTTCCATCCAGGCGATCACCCTCGGAGTGGCGAGGACCGGGACGTCGCCACTTCCCATCCGACGGGCCGTGTCAGCGTCGGAAACGGCCGCAGTGTATGTCCCGGTGCTGCCCATTGCGACAGAGTTCTCAACCTTCCAGCTCACGACCTTGTTCGTAAAACGTCTCGAGAGGCTCTCGTCCCACGAGGACATGCACCGTCCGATGTTCCCACTCCGCATACCGTTCCTCGCACCGGTCGGAGCAGAAATCCGATCCTCTCTTCGAAGAGCCTCCATCCCACAGACATCGGGTGTGAAGGCGCTTGAGCCACGGCGGATCGTACAGAGGAATCGGATGTTCGACGACCAGCTTGGATGCATCGCGGATGGGGCCCGAATCGGACCGTTCCGCCATGCCGTCTGCTGAGGGAGTGACCATGGGTACTTTCGTTCTGCTGCACGTTACCGAAGCCGGCCGGCCGGTTCCGTCCTGAAACGCCCGTCACACGCTGCCGTTGCCGGAAAGGACGGTAGGGGAGGCATCCAGAGACCTACTTGATCCGGAAACCGTCATCTTCGTTGGTGAGGATCCAGGCG
>JAHEDM010000159.1 GCA_024641205.1 Actinomycetes bacterium | reverse complement strand
CTGGCCGTGGCGCCGCTGGTTGGCGAGTGGTTGTGGCGTGAAGGCCTCGCCACCCATCACGGCTTCCCGATCGTGTTCGGCGTCGCGGCTGCGATCATCTTTATCACCGGCATGGTCAGATTCACCGGAGTCGTGAGAAGCCATCCGCTTCCCCACCACACTGCCGCGGTGTGAGCAATGCCCCTCAACGACGAAACCGACCCCCTGTCGAACATCGACCCGGTCATCCACGCCCCCGCCCGACTGAAGCTGATCACCCAGCTGTACGTCGTCGAAGAAGCCGACGCAACGTTCCTGGGCAATGCCACTGGTCTCACCTGGGGCAACCTCTCCACCCACCTCCGCAAACTCGAAGAACACCAATACGTGAAGATCGACAAGGAATTCCGCGGTCGAAAACCCCGTACCGTGATCTCGCTGACCGACCGGGGGCGAACCGCCTTCCAAAAGTACCGAACCACCATCCAGACAGCACTCAACGATCTCCCCGACTAAAGGCCACACCCGGAGCGCCAGGAGCATTGCAGGGGGCCCCGATGAGCCCAACCAAGTACCGAACTCCTCCTGCATCGGGCAGTCACCGGCACTTGTGTGGCAGCTCATAGACCCACCGGGAGGCGGACAGCAGGGGCCCAGCCCCGAATCGGTCAACACGGAACTCGTATCAAGCCAAGGAGGAGTTGCCATGGAACCGAACAACCAAGAACCAAAGGCGGACGTGGCCGTCTACTTGTGGGTCCTTTCACTGAGCGTCGGGCTTGCTATCGGTGCAGGTCTCGGTGTGGTAATCGGCAGCATCGGAGCGGGCATAGCAGTAGGTGTGGGGGCCGGCGTTGCGGTTGGGTTGTTCCTTTATCGACGGTCCACGACTGACTCCAGCGACGACTGACCAGCGGTTCGTTGTGGGCCGGGTAGCGCCCTTATTGGCCCAGCCACCGAAATTGAATGGAGCAGCCAGGGACCGATAGGGCCATCATACGAGATTCAATATGCGCTATCCATACCGAAATTTGGAAAGACTCGACTCCCCCGGTGTAGCCCGCAACAACGCCCGGCGCCAGTCGCGCTAACCCGTGCCGGTCAGAAACGCGGCAACCAGGTCGGCCACCACCGAAGGTTGCTCGCCGATCACCGAGTGCCCGACTTCCGGGATGATGTACGGCGTTCCGAATCGCAATGCCCGGGACATGGCGTGTGCAATCGACACGTATTTCTGGTCCAAGCCGCCGGCGATCACCAACACCGGCATCTGCAACGCCTCCAGCTTCCCGCCCAGATAGGGTTGCGCCCCCTGTCCCATCCCGACCAGAGCCGCGGCCAGGCCCTCAACCGAATTCTCGAGCCGAAGGGCCCGGTCCGCGGCTGTCCACACCGTGCCCCGCCGATGGAGACGTTCGAATATGGCCTGGTCCAACCATCTGTCCAAGAACGACGGAATTCCTTCGGTACGCAACTCGGAAGCCAGCGTCTCGTCCGACCGATACCGCTCTCTCCGCTCGACCTCATTCTCAATACCCGCCGAGGCTGAGACGAGCACGAGATGTGACACCAAGTCGGGTCGCTCGAGCGCGACCGCCAGCGCCACCCGTCCTCCCTGGGAGTACCCCGCCAAGGGCACAGGACCGTCCACAGAGGCAAGCACCTCAACGACGCCGCCCACCGCGGTCGCAAAGGAAACCGGGGTCCCGGCCGACCTTCCGTGGCCGGGCAGATCCGGGGCGAGCACTTCCCGCCCGAGCAGGCCGGCGACCTCTCCGAACATCGCACCGGTCTGCGAAAAGCCGTGCAGCGCCACCAAGGGCGGCGGTCGACCCGCAAACCGGCGTACCCACAATCCTCCGCTTTCATGCATGGGTTGTATTGTGGCCGCTCATGAAGCGAAGCAACCGCAACTACGCCTTCACAACTGCTTTCGTCGCGGCTCTGGCGGACCTCGGGCTTCGTCATGTATGCATCACACCGGGCTCCCGCAACAGCCCGCTTGCCCTGGCCTTCGCCGATCACCCCGGGATAACCGATTGGATTCACCACGATGAGCGATCGTCGGCGTTCTTCGCCCTTGGCCTTGCCGTAGCGGGCCGCCTGCCGGTGGCTGTGGTCACCACCTCGGGCACAGCTGCGGCCGAGCTGCATCCAGCGGCGATTGAAGCACGCCTGGCCCGGGTGCCGCTGTTACTGCTGACGGCCGACCGCCCACCCGAGCTGCGAGATATCGGCGCACCCCAAGCGATCGATCAGATCAACCTTTTCGGCACCGCGGTCAAATGGTTCCATGATGCGGCCACCCCGGACCCCCGCTTAGGTAGGTATCCCGCCACGTTGGCCGCCCGAGCCTGGGCGGCGGCCATGGACGTCCCGAGTGGTCCTGTGCACCTGAATTTCCCATTTCGCGATCCGCTAGCGCCGGTCATCGTTCCGGGCGACATCGAAGAGCACAACGAACAGCCCCCGACCCCGAGATACGTGCCTGGACGGGTCGGACTCGACGCGGCTGCCGCGGAAGAGATCGCCAAACAAGTATCCGGCCGCCTCAATTTGCTCATCGCCGGGCCGCTCGATCGACCGGACTTCCCCGGTGCGGTAGCGGCACTGGCGGCCCGGGCCAACAGCCCTATTCTGGCCGATCCGCTGTCACAACTCCGGGCTGGAGACCATGATCGCACCCAGGTCATCACCACTGGAGACTCGCTAGCCCGAATCGGACGGCTCGACCACGACCTCGCACCCGAGTTCGTCATCCGGTTCGGGGCGGTTCCGACCTCAAAGGCTCTCTCGACCTGGTTGGCCGACCACCCGCAGATGCGCCAGATCGTGGTCGACGAGGCCGGGTGGCGGGATCCTGGAGGAAGCGCCGCCACCGTCATCCGCACCGACCCCGTCTTCTTTGCCGACCGGCTGGCCGGGAGTATGACCTCCGCCCCTTCCGGCTGGGCTGCAGCCTGGCACAAAGCCGAACAGGCCGCCCGTGCGGCGTTGGGCTCTTCAATCGAATTCCCAAGCGAACCGGCCGTCGTCATTGCACTCGCCGAGGCACTTCCCGACAACACCCTCCTCTACGTTGGATCTTCCATGCCCGTTCGTGACGTTGATGCTTTCTTTCCGTCCATCGATCGGAGAGTGCGCTTCTTGTCCAATCGAGGCGCAAACGGTATCGACGGTCTCCTCTCCTCGGGTCTTGGGGCAGCCGCCGAAGGTCGGCCGGTCGTCGTCTTGAGTGGTGACCTGTCTCTCCTGCACGACCTGACCGCGCTGGGAACTGCCGCCCGATACGGACTACCCGTCACGGTCATCGTCATCAACAACGATGGGGGTGGAATCTTTCACTTCCTTCCGCAGGCGGCCTTCCCCGAGCATTTTGAACGGCTACTCGGTACCCCGCATGGGACCGATTTCCAGGCGACCGCCGACCTGTTCGGTATCGAGCACCATTTGGTGGACGATGAAGCCGTCTTCAAGAGACTCGTGGGGACACCCGCCGAATACCCCCGGCTTGTCGAAGTCCGTACGAATCGAATTGAGAACGTGGCCATCCACGAGAAAGCCTGGCGGGCGGTGGCCGACACCTAGGCGGCTTAGGCCTCGGTCAGGAGATTCAGCAAGGGACGAAACTTCAATCGGGTTTCTTCTAATTCCCGCTCCGGACGCGAGCCGGCAACGATTCCCGCCCCCGCATACAGGTGCGCCGTATCACCCCTGACCAGCGCACAGCGAAGGGCTACCGCAATCTGCCCGTTGCCGGAGGGGTCGGTCCACCCGATCCCGCCCGAATACCAGCCGCGATCGATGCTCTCAGATTTGTTGATGAACGCCAAGGCCTCGGTCAGAGGCAGGCCGGCAACTGCCGGAGTCGGATGGAGACGGCCGGCGACTTCAATCACGGATCGGGGAGACTCCAGGACTCCCCTCACCTCTGAGGCAAGGTGCTGGACATTGGCCATCTTCAGCAAGGCCGGAGCCGATGGGGCGGTCAGCTGCCCGGTCATTGGTTCAAGCGTGGCGACGATGTCATCGACAACGACCGCATGCTCCCGCCGGTCCTTTTCACTCGCCATGAGCTGCTCCCCCAACGCTCGATCTTCTTCTTCGCCTTCACCGCGCGGCGCAGACCCGGCCAGAGGTTGGGACCGCACCCGGTCGCCTTGACGCTCAATCAGCAACTCGGGGGTAGCCCCGACAAAAGTCCCATCGGCTTCCTGCCAACCGAACGAGAAGCACCCTGGATAGGCCGAACGCAATCTGCCGACCAGATCGAAAGCCCCAGGCGCCACGTCGGCACGAACGATGACCGAACGGGCCAAAACCACCTTGTCCATGGTTCCACGCCTGATTGCGTCGATGGACTCGCGCACGGTCTCTACCCAATCAGCCGGAGCGGGACGCGATTCAACGGCATGGTCGGCTGCTTGCATGCCGGCAGGAGGTTGCTGCTCCCCCAGCTCGGCCAGCGTGGCCAGCACCTCCCCGGCGGCGCGTCCCGGAGGCAAGGTGACCATGAGACGGCGCGAACCTCTTTCGGAAACGACGGCCGCCATGGGCACCACGGCGGCGGTCGAGGTGAACCCATCCCACTCAGGACGGTGCGGTCCGTCCGGGTCGAAGGAGAAGCCGACCAAAGCCCGTAGCTGTGGGTTGACGCCTTTCATCCATTCCAAAGAGGCTGCCAACGCTTCGAATCGATCGTGACCGTAGGGAGCAACGGTCCGCCAGGCGACGCCCAACCCACCTATCTCCAGCTCGCCCGGTCGTCCAAAATACCCGGCCGTCGAGAACAAAGCCGCTCCTGCTCTGACCAGGTCGAGCGGATCGGTCTCGACGGAGACAGAGGCCGAACGATAGTGGCGATCGTCACCGGCGAGTCGTTCGGCGAGTTGTTCGAACACAAAGGGTGGTATGAGCACGGTCCGGCATTCTACGTTGATCAAACAGATCGGTCGGTGGTGAGCCTTGAAAACTCGTCAGCGATCTGGCCCGCAATCAGATCGGGTCGTTCCATGGGCAGGAAGTGTCCTGTCCCGGGAATAAGCCGATACCGGCTGTTGGGCAGCAAACCGGCCAGGTGCTCAACGAAAGCTTCGGGGTGAGTTTCCGAGGACGCTCCTGCCACGATGAGAACCGGACACGCTATTTCCGACAGGCGCGCGTACGCACCATGTGCCGTACCGGACCGGTAGGCATCTGCCTCCAGGTCCGGATCGCAGGCGAGCCAGAACCGACCGCCGCGCTCGACCAGACCACCGTCCACGTAGGCCTGGAGCGCACGTTCGTCCCACAAAGTAAAAGCATCTTTCGAAGAGAAGTTCTCAAGGGCTTCCTGACGAGAAGCGAACGAGGCACGGCGCCGCATCGCTCCGACCGCCAGCGGGTTCTCCTCGACGCGTTGGAAGGGCGGGGGGAACATGATGGGTTCGATCAGGATCAGCCCCTGCACCGTTCCGGGAGCGAGCAGTTCGGCCATCACCAGTGTGGCCCCGCCCATCGAGTGGCCCACTCCGAGCCTCGGGCCGGCCGGTTCGCAAGCCGCGATTACGTCGAGAGCTGCGCGGGCGGTGTCCCACCAGTCGAAAGCCACTCCAGCGGCAGGCGAGTCACCATGACCGGGCGCATCCCAAGCGGTGATCGAACCGCCCCAGGCCGTGGCCCGCAGCTCGGCAACTACCGGATCCCATACCTCCTTGCAGAACCCGGTGGCATGAGCCAGAAACACGTGTCCGGACGTCGATCCCGGCCAATCGTGACGTGCGACAGAATCTCGCAAGGCGGCGGCTAGGTGTCGTCGATTTCGAAGGAGAGGTCGCTCTCCATTTTCACGACACCATCGATACGCCGCACCATCTCTTCGAGCAGACGCTGATCGGTTCTGGTCGGGACCCGGCCAGACAGGCGGACAATCCCGTCTGTCACATCCACGTCGAGCGAATCCCCATCCAGCAACAAGACCCGGTCGATGATGTCCTCACGAATCTCATCCTCGATGACATCATCCGGCCGGGTGAATACCGTTACAACGTCGCCCCGGCTGATGATCCCCTGCAGCACTCCCTCATCATTGACAACCGGCAGCCGTTTCACATGGTGATGGGACATAACCCGGGCCGCTTCGGTGACACTCGCTTCCGGATAGATCACAACCGGGTGGGTGCTCATCACCTCGCCGACGGTTTCAGCTTCTACGACCGTGTCCGGGTTGTGCATGAGAGCGTCGAGGAGTCTCCGATGGCTGCGGTCCGCTTCCCTTTCCAGAAAGTCGGCTTCCGTGATGATCCCGACCAGCCTGCCTTCCGCATTCACAACCGGGAGGCCGCTCACCCCCCGTTCAACCATCTGGCGAGCAGCTGCCTTGAGGCTGTCTTCCGGAGCAACCGTCAGAATGTCGATGCTCATGATGTCGAGCACTCTCACCGTCACCCTCCTTTGACCACCAGCACATCGCAGTGGGCGAGATGCAGTATCCGGTGGCTGGTGCTGCCCAGGAAGAGTGCCGCCAGCTCT
>JAHEDM010000158.1 GCA_024641205.1 Actinomycetes bacterium | reverse complement strand
CGGATACCCTTTGCCTCACGCTCGCACTATCACGAAGGTGGAGGAAGGTTCTGGCATGCCGTGACCCGGGTCGTCACGGCTCGACCCATCGTCAGTGTGATGCTGGCGGGCGGTTTGCTGCTGGCTCTGGCCGTCCCGTATCTCAGTATCTCCACCGGTAGCAATTTCATCGGTTCTCTGCCTGAAGACAGTGATTCGCTGCACGCATTTCAGGTGCTTTCCGAAGAGTTCGATACCGGCGGGATCACCACTCCGATCGTGGTCGCCGCCGACGATGTCAATGTGGGGTCGGTCCGGAGGGCGATCGATGAGTTGGTCGGGAATCTGGCCGGCGATTCGGCCTACGGCGAGACCACCGTCACGGTCAGTGATGATGGGCGGCTGGCCGTTGTCGAAGCCGTCACCAAACTCGATCCGGCCTCAGATGCGGCCCGTACCGGGCTTCAGGACCTCCGTGAAACAGTGATCCCTGCCGCGTTTGCGGGGGTGGAGGCCGAGGTGCTGGTGACCGGCACCGCTGCGGGAAGCATCGACTACGTCGATGTGCTCAACGACCGTACCCCGATCATCTTCGCGTTCGTACTCGGGCTCAGCTTCCTGCTCTTGATGGTGGTCTTCCGTTCAATCGTCGTTCCCCTCAAAGCGATCCTGCTGAACCTCCTTTCGGTTGGGGCCTCCTACGGGCTGCTGGTACTGGTCTTTCAGGAGGGCGTGGGCGCCGACCTGCTGGGGTTTCGTACCTCCGATGTCATCGAGGCCTGGGTACCTCTCTTCTTGTTTGCAGTCTTGTTTGGGCTCTCGATGGACTACCACATCTTCCTGTTGACCAGGATCAAAGAGCGTTACGACATCACCGGCGACAACCGCGGCTCGGTGGCATTCGGTTTGGGATCGACCGGAGGAATCATTACCGGAGCGGCGATGATTATGGTGGCGGTCTTCGGCGGATTTGCTGCCGGCGATCTGGTCATGTTCCAGCAGATGGGCTTTGGCCTGGGCATTGCCGTGATCCTTGATGCCACCATTGTGCGGTCGGTGCTGGTGCCTGCCTCGATGGCCCTGTTGGGTGAGCGCAATTGGTACCTTCCCCACTGGCTGCGTTGGTTGCCCAAGATCCACATCGAGGGCAGACCGGACGAGGTGGCGGTTGTGGAACCGGAACCCGTGCTGAGCCTTCCGGCAGCCTGATCAACGGCCCGCTGTCGTGCCTGGTCGGGGTGCCCGTGAAAAGGCGGCGATGTGACTTCGGTTCATGGGAAGTACCGACCAGTTCATGGTGGCATCAGTGAACGGCGGGTCGCCCTGCACGGCCTCATAGAGAAACCCCCGCAGGAACGCACCTTCGGATTCGAACTCCACAGGAATCCGGCGAGAACCCCAAGCATCCATGACACGATTGTAGGATCTCACCGCATGCCCGACCCTTTTGGTGTGGATCTCGAGACCGCCCGGCGCCGACGGAGCCTCAAGTGGCGTCGCTATCCAGAGGACGTGATCCCGCTGTGGGTCGCCGAGATGGATTTCCCGGTGGCACCGGTGATCGCACAGCGGCTCGGAGATCTGCTCGAACGCGGAGACTTCGGCTATCCACCAGAGCCCCCGGAGATGGCCACGAGCGAATTTCGTGAAGCCGTTGCAGGTTGGATGCAGAGTCGGCACGGTTGGATCGTCGATCCCGAGATGGTGTCGATCACTCCCGATACCATGCGAGTCCTCGAGATTGCAATCGCACAACTCAGCGAGCCTGGTGATCCCATCGTGTTGACCGATCCGGTTTATCACCCGTTTCGGACGGTCATCGAGGATGCGGGCCGGGTACCCCTGTGGGTACCGATGGTGCACGACGGCGGGCGATGGGAACTCGACGTTGGCGCTCTGGCGGCAGCGTTTGCCCGGGAAGAAGTTCGGCTGTACCTGCATTGCAATCCTCACAATCCGACCGGAACGGTGTTCACGGTCGATGAGATGCGAACGATCGCCGATCTGGCGGATCGGCACTCGGTCATCGTGGTCTCAGATGAGGTCCACGCCGATATTGGTTACGGGGCGCGTCATGTGCCCTTCGCGACGGTTGCTCCCACCGCAGCCGAACGTACCATCACGGCTTCCGCGGCCTCCAAGGCGTTCAATTTCGCCGGGCTGCGGTGTGGGTATGCAATTGCCGGAAGCCAGGACCTCCACGCCAAGATCCGGTCGGTGCCCACGCGTCAGAGGAAGAGCATCTCCCTTCCCGGCTACGAGGCCACGATTGCCGCCTACACCGATGGATCCCCGTGGCTGGGGGACGTCAACGGCCATCTCCTTCGGATGCGCGATCACGCCGTAGGGAGGCTGACAGCCATCGACCCATCCCTGGTCCCGAGCATCCCCGCCGCAACCTACTTGCTGTGGACGGACTGGCGTCAGGTCGAGGTTGGTTCCGATCCTGCCGCGTTCCTCCTGGAACGGGCCAGGGTGGCCCTCTCGCAAGGCCGAGACTTCGGACCTTCCGGAGAGGGTTTCCTGCGCCTCAACTTCGGCACGTCGCGCGCCATCTTGGATGAGGCCATCGACCGGATCGCGACTGCTTTGGACGGGGTCTGATCGCCGAGTTCAGTCGGAGGGGGGCTCGCTGCCCCGCAGCTGCAGGGATCGAAGCGCATCGAATTGCCAGCGCGTCTGCATACGTCCAACTAAACCAACGCAAGCCGCCAATCAGATTTGGGCATCCCTACCGCAACGCGATGCTGGCCGTTGAGGTTCCACCCACCTCAATCGGAGAGGTATTCGCGGAAGGGTCAAACCCGGAAAAGATCCGTAGCAGGGTGAGGTTGACGTCGCGGCGCATCGTGACGGTGACGCCGGCCGTGCCCACGAGCACCTCTGCTTTGGGCCCGGGACACAGTCCGATCCCGCCATTGGCCTGCAGATAGCTGCAGGCTCGTGCCACCGCCCGGTCGGGGTCGAGTTGCACGATCTGCGGGTCCTGTCGCAACGCGTCGACATCGACCGCGCTTGCTGCGGAGATGGCCGCACCATCGACCAGGCCTGCCACATCGCGGTGCTCGGCTACCAGATGCCACAGATCGACTGAGATCGCTCCGACGGCAATAACCAGCACCAGCATCATCAACATGAAGGTGACACTGGTGAAGCCCCGATCGCATGCCAAACTGACCCGGCCACTCACGGGAAACCCCGAAAATCATCGACATGCTCTACATGGGATGTATTCCACCAGACTTCCGCTATCGAGCCGATCCCAGGAATGGTCAACGCCGGCACCCGCACCCGCACCTCCACAACCACGTCAACGCCGCGGGTGAGCGCCGCGCTTTCCGGTTCCGTGCGAATCGATACGAACTCAAGATCGTCACCGCTCAACCCGTAGTTGGCAACAACGGCATGGGCCAAACGTTCAGCAGATGCCAGGCCGGATTCCAGGTCGTCCGCAAGTACCACGAGGCGAGCAGCTTCCTGACCGATCTCCCGAGCCATCGTCTGCCGGGCGATCCAAGGAGCAATGGACCCGACCACCATCACCATCGGCAACATGATCAATCCCAGGGCAACCACCCACTCGGCTGCCGCAAAGCCTTCATCGGTGAATCGAGCGTGCAGCTTCACGGGCCCTCCTCGAACGTCTCGACGACGGCGCGCCCTTCCATGGCAAAGTCCACGTCGCCGAGACCGCCGAACCACCATGCTGAGGAGCCAACGGCCGTTGCCACCATCTCTGAACGAATGACTTCACAATGGATTTTGATGCCCTCGCCGAGTGTCCCGCGCAGTAGTCCTGAACCGTCACCACGCAGGATGGAATCGCTGAGCTGCTCACAGTCGGCTTCCGAGTGAGCCGCGGAGGCCCCCAGGCGGGCACCTTCGTCAATGGCTACCCGCACGGCTCCACGCTGATATTGCATTGCAACCAGATTCACAACGGCCGCAAACATCAACATGGTGAAGAAAGCCAAGACGGCAAATTGCAGGGAGGTGAACCCTGCCTGCCCTTCGAAGCGCTTGCCGGACACCGGTCGTCAACCGCTCGAAGGAATCCCGAACTGACTTCGGAGCCAGTTGATCACATCGACACCGAGAACCTGCAGCACTGCCAAGATGGCAGCCAGGACGATGATGCCGACGGCCGCAATGGCGATTGCTTCCGCCGTTTGGAACCCGTCATCTCCATCCCATGCGCCGGCCAACGTTCCGTGCAGCGTTTGCCACATCTTCCCTACTGCATCGTTCATCCCTGCCCCTTTCTCATCTCTCGTTCGATCACTATCACCGCCGTCACCCGCCCAGTCCCCGGAACACAATCCAAGGAAGGGGAGCCCCGACGAAAAGAATCATGATGGGCGCCAACAATCCCACGATCGGAACAAGCATCGCCGCCCGTCGCTTCGTAGCTAGTGCCCGCAGGGCCTCCCGACGGTCCTCGCGAATGTCTTCACTCATTGCCAGGAGAGCATCTGCCAGATCGGATCCGCGTTCCTCTGACGAAGCAAGGAGTTGATACATCCTGGCGGCGTGCGGTTCAGGAGTCATCTCTGCTAGACGCCAAAAGGCCTGTGAGGCGGGCATACCACCCTGGATCATCCTCATCGCTTCGCCGAGCTCGGCGATGACCGCTCCCTGGCCCCGGCCTACGAGTTGGCGGACGGCTGAGATGACGCCACCGCCGATGCGGACCCGCAACGCCAGTTGTTGGTTGATCGTGTACAACTCGATCTCCATGCGAGATCGACGTTCCTCGATAGCTCGATCGATCCGGCTTCTCCAATAGGCTGCTCCCCCGGCGAACCCGGTGGTTGCAAGAATCAAGACCAGAAGTGTCGGTCTCGCCAGCAAGAATCCCAACACAACAGCTCCCACGGCCCCTGCGACCGCCGTCGCGAACTGTCGCATCCGGTACTCCTGCACGCGCTGCGACGGTTCGGTGCCGGAGAATAGGCCTGCCTGCCGGATCTTGATTGTCAGTTGCTCTTCGCTGGTTGCTTCCAGAAAGGACCCGACCCGCGAGGCCAAAGCCAAAAGGGGCGGTGCCAGCAACCGGCCTAGCGCCGTCTGGCTGATTGAACCGGTCCCGGTCCCCCATTGGAGCGGCGACATGCTGCTCCCCAGGACATTGCGGCTGACCGTGGTATATGGGCGGAGCCGGCCACTCAGGCGAACTGTCGGATGAACCAGAACGTACACTCCGGCCGCAGTCGCGATTCCCGTCAAGGTCGCTGCCAGGAGCACCCGTGCTAGGTCGCTCATGGGCTCAGTCCCGTTCCTGATGCCGAAGAACCGAGCACTCGCGGTTCGATGGTATCCCGGCTCAACCTTGCCACCAGCCAGGCCCCGACCAAGCTCACCAAAGCGCCGACGACAATGACGATGACTCCTGCCGACGAGCGGTAGAAATCGCGAAACGGACCCGGTCTCGAGGTGAGCAGCAGGAGTACCAGCCAAGGAACCACAAAGACGATGCGCCCGTTGATTCGCTGTTCTAGGGCATTGGTACGGATCTCCTCGACCGTACGGAGATCTCTGATGGTCGCATCGGACAGATCCGCCAGAACGTCTGGAACAATCGACCCGCCGCGCTCATAGGCCACCGCCAGAATCTCAATGACGCGGTCAGAGGTGGGGTCTGCCAACTCCTCTCGAATCAGTGCCAACGTCGCGTCGACTCCGAGCGTCCGCGACAGTGCCGGGAATCTGGCAAAGGCAAGGCGCAAAGGCGCAGGACCGGACCGCGCCAACTCATCAAGCGCTGAGGCCAGGCTCAACCCGGTTCGAAGCGACGCCACGATATGTCGAAGTCCGTCCGGCCAAGCCTCGTGCACCTCATTCAACCTTCGAAGTCGCCGACGCCCGTAGTACCAACGAGGAAGGACGGCGACCGCCAACGCCGGCGGTATCGCAACCCAAAAGACACGGGTCAGCGCGATACCCACGAGGAAGGCGAAGGCACCGAGCAGAACCGACCAGAGCAGAAATTCTCCGAATGAGAGTCGTGCGCCCGCTTGGGTCAACCACAGCTGCCGGCCATTGAGACCGGAAGGCTCTTTGTCGACTCGCCATCTCAGCTCAGGTGCAAAACCGGTTAGATGGCCGACCGCCAGATAGACAGAAACCCCAGCCAGAAGAGCAGCAAGCAGTCTCATAGTGGGGTGGTCAGGCCTTGACAGATCGAATGGAGGGTGTGTGCGCTTCCGGCCAGGGCCCGTTCGATCAGATCGACCGTTGACTGCGGTGGTAGGAGCCCGGTCCATCGCAATGGGTCCCCCAGCGCCTTCCGGTTGAAAATATGGTCGGTTGTGAAGTCGTCACCCGTCAAGGAAGGAGCGACCGCCAGGATCTCGAGGACTTGCCGCCGGATGCCGTCCCGGCCCCTGGTGATCGGGTCACGATCCAGATGAATGACGAAATCGATGGTGTTGGCAAACACCTTGCGAACTACCGGTTCGGTGACGTTCTCGCCGGCCATGAGAGCGGTATTGACAATTGCATTGAGCGCCTCACGGGCGGAGTTGGCGTGGACCGTGCAGGA
>JAHEDM010000157.1 GCA_024641205.1 Actinomycetes bacterium | reverse complement strand
CTCACCGTCCTCCGAGTGCCATAGCAGGCACACCGACGTCCACCGTCCTCTCAAGCGGTCAGCGAGATCACGCCTGAAGGGGCGCCACGTGGGGATAGGGTTCGAGTCTGTCCTCCGACACGAACGTTAACCCCACGCGGATGCATCTCGACTGAGACCCGGCCTTCGGGGTGGTAGGTGAGGTTCACTCCGAGTTCTCCGTAGAGTTCCGCCTTGTCTTGGGGGTCGGCTTCGGCGAGCACGGTGACGATGTCGCGGAGCGCATCGACCAGAGCGCGGACTTGTGAGCTGGTGAGTTTCCCGCCGGGGATGGTGTGACCGAGCTGTGCTTGTAGGTTGGCCCGTTCCCGATGAACTTGTGCCATCCAGCGGGCTACCACTTTGGCGTCGGCGCCTTCGTCGAGGACTGCCTGGTATTGGCTGAGACGCCGGTCACAATCGTGGATCTGTTCGGTGAGGGTGGTTTTCCGGGTTCCGTCCTTGAGGTCGGGTTGTTAGGCGCCGGCGAGAATCTCACAGGTTTCTTCGAGCTGGTCGTCGTTGTATCGGGATCCGAGCCACTGGTCGAGGCCGGGGTTTCCGCCGATTCTTTGACTCGTCGTCGCCTTAGGGCCTGCTGAGCTGTGGTTCGAGCCAGTCGGCGAGCTCGCCTATGAACCGGATCCAGTTGAAGTCACCGGTTCGGCCGTGATGTACGATGACGAGATCGGCGGCGGGCTTCACGTAGATGTACTGGCCGTGGTCCCCGGCGGCGAAGTATGCCTGGTGGTCTTGATCGATCCACCAGAGGTACTGGTATCCGGGGGCGGGGTCGGTCGAGGTGTCCAGCCTGGTGGCTTCCGCAACAAAGTCTGCCGGCACGACCTGGAGATCTCCGTTGCGGCCCTGGTTGAGATAGAGCCATCCGAGCTTGGCGAAGTCGATCGCCCTGCCGTTCACGCCCACAAACATCTTCTCGAATCCGGACCGGTCGCTGTCGAGGCTCCAGGATCCTTGGGATTCGGCTCCCATGGGCTGCCAGAGGCGACTTTCCATGTACTCGGCGACCGGGGTTCCCGTCGCGCGTTCCAGGACCAGCCCCAGGAGGATGACGTTCCAGTCGTTGTAGTCGAATAGGGTGCCCGGTGGCAGTTCTACGCTCGGGATTGTGAGAACAGCGGACCGCAGATCGGTTCCGTAGTAGGTGTTGGCGGGATCATCCCGGGGCGACCCGCCTTTTTCGAAGCTCAGCCCGGATGACATGGTGATCAGATGGCGCAGGGTGATGTCGCCGAATCGTTCGTCCCGCTGCGCCAACTCGGACACATATTTGGTCGCCGGATCATCCAGGCCTCCAATGGCTCTCTCCTGGATCGCTATCCCGACCAGGGTCGCAATGAACGACTTGGCAACCGAGAACGACGTCTGGACCGACTCGCGACTCGAACCGTTGAAGTAGCCCTCGTACAGCAACTCGTCACCGTGGAGGACTATGAACGCCGTCGTGTCGTTCGACTCGAGGAGCTGATCGAGCGGGACGTCGTGATCGTCGTTCACGTAGCCAGCGACTGGGGAGTTGCTCACCGCGGTGAACGCGAGCGGTTCGGTGGCAGCGCTCATGGAGCGCGACGGGAATCGGTGCTGGTCGCCGTAGCCCGATTCGCCCCACAGCACCGCACGAGCGAACTGAGAGGTGTCGGTGGCACTGAGCGCCCAAACGTGGAAGCCCATCGCCGCGATGCCCAACCCCAGCAGACCGACAGCGACGACTCGAACGACCGTTGAGACAACCGACGAACGCCGACGGCTCACCCACCACAATGTAGGGACCGAAACGCCCACCAATATGAGTCCGACCAACAGTGGCACGATCACCCCGATCTATCAACGACACGATACAGAACGATCGAGACCCCAGCCGAAGAAGGCCTGCCCGAACGCATCACCGGCAGCCTCCATGCTGCCTCAGACCGAGTCTTGAACCGATCTCTGGGCGAGACGACCACCACAGCTGAGATTGGTCCGGGATCCTCATGGCGCAGCGGTCTATGGCTGAACGGAAGCGACCATGGCCTGGATGGCTTCGAGCACGATGGAGGGTTGATCCCAATGGATATAGTGGCCGCTGTCCGGGACGATCTGGTGAGTGCTGTTGGTAGACAGCCCGGCAAGTTCTTCCTGCAGTTCCAGCCAAACCCTGGTTGCATCATCCAGCGTTTCCTGGGTGACGCCTTCGGTCGGGGGTAGCTCATCCAGTGAGATGTCTCGGCCCCGGGTCAAGACGACCAGCGGGATGTTTCCCAGGCTGGCGGGCGGGGTGGTTTGCCGGATGTCCGCCTGAAACGCCTGGTATTCCCGCACTGCGGTGCCGCAGAAGCTGTTCTGGTTCATGCGGCCCAACCAGGCGGCTTTGGCCTCGGCACCAATGGGGGCATCCTCCGGCACCATGTGGACTTTGAGCACCCGCATCAGTCCCAGGGGGGATAGCAGGCGACAGGCCTTCAGCGAGCTGAGCTGCTCCTTTTCCAGGGGCTCCAACATGGTCATCCGTATCCCCTGGTTTTCGTTTGATGAGTCCACGAGCACCATCCCGGCCACTTCATCGGGAAACAGGCGGGCAAAGCTGCGGACATGGACGCCGCCGGCGGAATGGCCGACCAGCAGGTACGGGCCGGTCTCTCCGCCACCGGTGAGCAGGTCGTGCAGATCCTCGGCGACCTCACCGCTAGACAAGGGGGCCTGCACCGGATCGCTCCAACCGTATCCGGCCCGGTCATAAGCGCAGACGCGGGTAAACCCAGCAATGTCCTCCCGGATGTAGTTCCAGTCATAGCTGAAGCCACCCAACCCGGATTCCAGCACCACCGTCGGGCCGCCAGACCCCGCGCACCACAGGTGCAACCGATGTCCACCCACGTCCACCAGCATGCCGGGCGGAGGATGGTTCCGCCGGTCTGCAGCAGACGCCGCGGCCTGATAGGAGACCCCAGCTATCCCAACCACTACCAGCAACGCCAACAGGCCGGCCAACGCCCGCCTCAGCCACCTCCACCCTCGTCTTGGTTTGGACACGGTGACAGCATTCGTCGCGGAATCATCGGACATGATGTACCTCCCGGAAGAGCAGCGGAAAAGTGTTCGGGTATTCGTTTCTCCTCGTATGTAGCGACGAGATCATCGGGTTCCTTCTGATCCTGGTCGGCTACTTGGCTGCGTTCTTACACGGGTCAGAGTGATCAGGTCGTGGAGTGCCCGGTGCTGGGAATCGACCGCCATCGTGCCGACTGACGCCAGCACCAGGACCTGGGCGGCTATCGACAGCACGAGGTATCCCGTTGCTGTGCTGTCAGCAAAGAGATGGAACAGGGCGGTGTGTGCCATCTGCCAAGGGGCGAACTTGAGGATCGACCGCGCGAATGATCGTCCAAAGCTCAGTCTTTGCTCGTCCTGGTCGACCACGACGAGACCGACTCGGTGTTTGCCGGGAGTTGCCTGACGCAGTGATGCTTCCATGAGGGTGAAGGTGAGCGTGACCGGAAGTACCAGGGTGGCGAAGGCAAAGGCGTCCCGCGTGGCGGCGGTCTCAAGTTGGAGGTCAAGAATGTCGAGGAGGCGGAGCCCCCATCCAACCAACCCGGCGAAGGCGGCCCAACCCGCGATGATCGAAAGGTCGATTGCAGCTGCCTTGATTCGCAGACCAGCGCCCGCGGCCAGCCCACTGCGGATTGTTGGCGATTGGAAAGAAGTCTTCATGTCGTATCCAATCCGACTAGCGGGTCAGCTCCGCACCGCCGCAGACAACGTGCGCGTCGCTGCAACAGAGCGGGCGTTGTGGATTGGACGTTCAGCCACCGAACATGTTCGTTCGCGCCGCCGGTAAGCCGTCTGGCCCTCCCGGCGGCGAACCAGGTGGTCGTGGCTCGACCTGCCCTCGAGGTTTTGCCGCCGAAGAACACTGTTCGCAAGGTCCTCGGCCCGGTGGTCATGAGCTACTCGCCATCAACGTCAGGTGGCCGTGGAGCTGCGTGGCAATCTCGGATTGTGATCTTCGGGCGGAGCGAATCGTTTCTGTTCCGTACCAGAAGTACCCGATCCCGAACATGACGCGTTGTACGAGACCTGCGACGTCGGAGAGGTTGAACATGACCATGGGGATCACGAAGGCGGCCACTATTGCGATCCAATCAAAGACCCGGGCGGACTGCATGCCGGGCCCCCGACGGAAGGTGACGATCAGCACCCCGGCGGTGAAGGCGAACCCCACCCCGTAGGAAGTGACCGAGTGGAGGAAGTCCTCGAATTCGTCAAAGGGGACGTTCTCCCATGGCATGTGAGCGAATGTGGCGGTACCAATCATCGACACTCCATAGATCCGATGGACCACCCGACCCCAGACACCCCAGCGAGACCCTGCGATGCCGGCGGAAACGAGGACCGCAAAGCCGAGCAACAGCAACCCGAGGCGAGCCAGCCAGGCGCCATCCACGCCTTGTCCGGCCGACTCGCTGATCGAGTGCTCGATCACCGAATACGAGTTGGGCATGAACACCGGGGCGATTGCCACACAAGCCACCGAACCGGCCAGCATTGCGATCACTGCGGCGGCGGCGATTCCCCAGCGCTTTCCGGCGGCCCTGTTGGTGATTCGGGTGATGATGTTTGTGGCCATGGTCTGCCTCCATGTTGTCGTCCGGCCTGCACGTGTTCGGCTACCGAGTCGATTCACGTCCCCATCGGAACGTGCGGAGCGCAAAGGCGAAGCCGGCGATGATCCATACGGAGAGGACGATGGCGCCGAGGCCAAGTTGGTAGCTTCCGCCCGGTTCGATCATCTGTTCGAACTCTTCGGGTAGGAATACCGCTCGCATTCCCGAGGCCAGCCACCGGAGCGGAAAGATTCCGGCCACGGTCTGCAGCCAGGTCGGAATCGAGCCGAACTCGATGAATACTCCCGAGATGAATTGCAGGAAGAGGAACGGCAAGTTGAAGACCGCCGAAGCGGACTTGGCGTCTCGCGGGAGGGTGGACAGCGCGATGCCGAGGATGGCGGCGGCCACGACTCCCAGCAGGAACACCCAACCGAACGTGACCCATCGACCGGCTTCGGTGGGCAGATCGACACCAAACAGCAATACACCCATCGCCAGCAGCAGCACGGTCATGCCGGTTGCGAGCAGCAGGGTGAGCAGGATCTTGCCGATCAGGTAGGCACTGGTTGGCATGGGGGTGAGGGCGAGCCGTCGGAGGGTTCCGTCGTGGCGCTCCATGGCCATGGAGGTGGCCAGGTTGACCAGTCCGGCCGCCAGTACCGACGAGGCGATGATGCCGGGGGTGAACCATTGTCCGGCGGTGACCTGAGTTCCTTCCAGGGTATCTCCGAAGATGGCACCGAACAGGAGCAGCAGCATGACGGGGAGCCCTAGGGTGAACAGCACTGTGTCTTTGGACCGGAGCAAGGTCTTGATTTCGAGTTTGGTGCGCTGCCACCCGAGGCTGACCACTCCTGGGAGGGGGTCGGTGCGGGTTGTTGGTGCGGTGGTGGTGGTCATGCGGAAACCTCCTGAGGGTCGAGGTTGGTCAGAAGTTCGAGGTAGGCCTGTTCGAGATCGCGGCGTTCGATCTGCAGGTCTTCGAGTTCTCCACCGGGTGTAGCCGCCGCCCAGGCGACGAGTGCGGTCACCAGCGCCGTGGGGTCGGCGGTGGCCAGCACGGTGCGCCCGTTGGATCGGGTGGTGCTGGTGGACGGGAGACCGTCCGGGAGCACCGATGTGGCCAAGGCGCCGGTGGGGCGGAACGACACCATCGACTGGGTTGTCCCGGTGATTTGACCGGGCGTACCGGTGGTCACGATCTGTCCGGCTACCAGCACCGCTACTCGGTCGGCCAACTGTTCGGCCTCTTCCAGGTAGTGGGTGGTCAGGACGATGGTCATGCCTTTTTCGGCCAGCGTCGCCACAAACTCCCAGATCCGCCTCCGCACTTCCGGATCAAGGCCGGTGGTGGGCTCGTCGAGGAACAGCAATTCAGGGTTGCCAACCATGCCGAGGGCGAGGTCGAGTCGACGGCGCTGGCCGCCGGAGAGCTGTCGCACTCTGCGATCCTGCTGAGCGGTCAGATCTAGGGCTTCGAGCAGCTCTGCTGTCGTGAGTGGGTGCGGGTAATAGGCGGCGAAAGCGTCGATCATCTCGCCGACGGTGAGTTGGTCGGTTTCGGTGCCCATTTGGAGCACTGCGCCGATCTTGGCCCGCCAGGAGCGGTGTCCGTCGGAAGGATCTTCGCCGAGTACGTTCACCGTGCCGGCGTCGCGGCGTCGCAAGCCTTCGAGGATCTCTATGAATGTGGTCTTGCCGGCTCCGTTGGGCCCAAGCACGGCGAAGATCTCCCCACGCCGGACGTCGAGGTCGACACCGGCCAAAGCTTGCAGTTCGCCGTATCGGCGGGTCACTCCACGAGCTTGGATTGCGTGTTGAGGACGATTCATTTCTCTACCTCCTTGTTATCCGTGCCGTCAATGTATGCGAAACGGGCACTCCGGTCATCGGGGCCATCCCTGGTTT
>JAHEDM010000156.1 GCA_024641205.1 Actinomycetes bacterium | reverse complement strand
GCAGAGGGGACCGAGTAGTCATGCACTGCTGGACCGGCGGGCCACGCTGGACCCGCAGGTTCCTCGACCTCGGGGTCATGATCTCGTTTGCCGGTCCGGTTGCGTTCGAAACGGGAGAGACGATTCGGTTGGCCGCAGCCGTCGTACCGCCTGAGCGGGCCATGGTCGAGACAGATACCCCGTATCTCTCGCCTCCTCCCCACCGTGGAGAGCCAAATGAGCCGGCTCGGGTCGCTCTGGTGGGTAGGGCGCTCGCCGGGGTGTGGGGAGCGACCGAATCCGAGGTTGCCCGGGTCACCGCAGAGAACGCTCGCCGGCTGTTCCGGCCATGACGCAGGGCAAGCGGGCCATTCAGGAACTACTGGCTCGGTACGACCTGGTTCCGCGCAAAGCCCTTGGTCAACACTTCCTGGCCGACCCCAACCTGGTACGCAAACTGGTTGGCTTGGCGGCTCTCGAACCGGGTCAACGAGTCGTCGAGGTTGGGGCGGGGACCGGCACCCTCACCAGAGCCTTGGCGGAGGCCGCCTTCCAGGTGGTTGCCTATGAGGTGGATGAGCGGCTCCGGCCGGTGCTGTCGGAAGTCCTGGAAGGCCTCGATAATGTCGAGGTTCGCTTCGCCGACGCACTGGCGGTGCTTCCCGATGAGCTCGGGGAAGGGCCGTGGACGTTGGTTGCGAATCTCCCGTACAACGTCGGCACTCCGCTCCTTCTGAAGATGTTGACCGATGGGTCGAATGTCGATCGATTCGTGGTCATGGTCCAAAAAGAAGTGGCCGAGCGGCTGACGGCCGGGCCCGGTTCCCGAACCTACGGCATCCCCTCGGTGGTTGCGGCTCTCCACGCCGATGTGCACCGTGAGTTCACGATCGGGCCGCAGGTGTTCGTGCCCGCCCCCCAAGTGGATTCGGTGGTTCTCAGCCTGCAGCGCCGGGCTGCCCATTTGTGTGCCCCCCGAGCGATCGAACTGGCTTCGGCAGCCTTCAACCAGCGCCGTAAGATGCTCCGACGTTCACTGGTAGATGTGATTCCCTCGATAGACGAGGTATTGGTAGCGGCCGGGATCTCCGGTGAATCGAGAGCGGAGGAGCTGTCAGCGTCTGAATTTGTGAGATTGGCCGAGCAAGAGGCGTATTATGGAAGGTGAAACTCTCGAGGTTGAAGCTGCGGCAAAAGTCAATCTGTCGCTTCGAGTCAAGGCGCTCGACGGTTCGGGCATGCACCCGCTCCTATCACTGGTCCAATCATTTGACCGCTGTGACCGGCTGACGGCCTCGCTCGCGGGTGAGGACGAACTCGATATTGGAGATGTTGATCTGCCGGCCGAACGGGACAACTTGATCTGGCGTGCCATCGACCGCCTCCGCGCCGAAACCGGCGATCAACGTTCATTTTCGTTCTCGCTCACCAAGCAGATACCGATATCGGCCGGATTAGCAGGCGGAAGCGCAGACGCGGCAGCCGCCCTGGTAGCCGCCTCTGCTCTGCTCGGAATCTCGCGCCCCACCATCATGGAGGTGGCAGCCGGGGTTGGGGCGGACGTTCCCTTTTGCGTGCAGGGTGGGTTCTCTTGGATGGAGGGGCACGGCGAGCTGCTCACACCCATTCGGCAGGCTCCGGCCGACTACGCGCTGGCCGTCGTCGTGCCCCCATTCCCACTCAACACTGCAGCCGTATACCGGAGATGGGATGACCTGGGCGAGCCGGCCGGTGGAGCCGTCGATGCCAAACATCTCCCGCCCTCGCTGCGTGCGTTCGGTCCCTTCGTCAACGACCTATACCCGGCTGCCCTCGACCTGCGGCCCGAACTCGGTGAATGGCAGGCCGAGCTGGTGGGCCGGTGGGAACGTCCGGTCATGCTGTCCGGGAGCGGTCCCTCGCTCTTCGCGTACTTTGCGGACCGGACCGAGGCGACGGAGGCAGCCGGGCTTGGTCCGGTCGAGGCTCGCGCCCGCTTCGCGACATCACCGGTTGCCTTTGGTGCCCGTCTGCTTGATTCCCTCGCAGAGGACCGTTCGCATTAGACTCTGGCCCGGGCCGAGCCCTTTCCGACATCGTCGGTGGGGGGTGGTGTAATTGGCAGCACAACGGGTTTTGGTCCCGTCAGTAGGGGTTCGAGTCCTCTCCTCCCAGCCCACCAACCGAGGAGGAATACTATGGCGGTGAAAGCCTTGGTTCTTGCCGCCGGTGCGGGTACCCGCATGAAGTCCAACGCGCCCAAGGTGTTGCACGATCTGGCCGGGTTGCCGCTCCTCCAATGGGTACTCGATGCACTCGCTCCGATAGCCCTCGACGAAACGGTGGTTGTGGTCGGACACGGCGCAGAGGAAGTCGAGAAGATCCTCCCGGAGGGAGTGACATCGCGTCTTCAGGACCAGCAGCTCGGTACCGGCGATGCCGCGCGAGCCGGGGTGGTAGGCATGGAGATTATCGGAAACGCGATTCTGGTCCTGCCGGGAGATATGCCCCTGTTGACCGGGTCGACCATTCGGCGGCTCCTCGACGCTCACCAGGCCACCAATGCTGCCGCGACCGTATTGACGGCCGAGATTCAACCAAGCGACTTCGGGCGCATCCTTCGCAATGAGGCGGGAGAGCTGGTTCGCATCGTCGAGGTTCGGGATGCCGATCCGGACGAGTTGGCCGTCCAGGAGGTCAACGGCGGCGTGTACGTCTTCAGTGGGGATCTCTTCGGTGAGGCCCTCGACGATCTCACCACCGACAATGCGCAAGGCGAGTATTACCTGACCGACGTGATCGGGTGGTTGGCCGGGGCGGGGCACAAGGTTGGCGCGGTTGTCACGGACCCGGTCGAATTGACCGGCGTCAACAGCCACCAGCAGTTGGCCGGCGCAGCCCGGTTGGTCCGCCGTCGCATCAACGAAGGCTGGATGGCCGAGGGCGTGTGGATGCAGGATCCGGATCGGGTGTACATCGGTGCCCGGGTGCGGCTCTCACCGGGCGTCCGTATCTTTCCCGACGTCCATCTGGAAGGCGCAACGGAGGTCGGGAGTGATTCAGTTTTGGGGCCAGACGTGTACGCCCTCGATACGCGCATCGGAACCGGCAGCCGGGTCTGGTATTCGGTGATGCGGGGATCAACCGTCGGAGACGGTGCCGAGGTCGGACCGTACGCTTCACTTCGGCCCGGATCCGTGCTCGAGGCGCGCTCAAAGCTGGGTACATTCGTCGAGACCAAGAACACCCGGTTGGGAGAAGGTGCCAAGGTCCCTCACCTTGCCTACATGGGCGATGCCGACATCGGCGCGCGGGCGAACGTCGGGGCGGGTTCGATTACCTGCAACTATGACGGGGTCTCGAAATACACAACCAAGATCGGTGAGCGAGCCTTCATCGGCTCGGACACCATGCTGGTTGCTCCCGTCACGATTGGTGACGACGCCTTCACGGGAGCCGGGTCGGTGATAACCCAAGATGTTTCTCCGGGGGCGTTGGCGGTGGAGCGCAACGAACAGAAGGAGATACGCGGCTACGCTGCCCGCGTAGAGGCCCGCAAGAAGAAGAAACAGCAGGATACGTAATCCATGGAAGTTGTAGGCCGCAAACGGTTGATGCTGTTCTCCGGTAGCGCTAATCAAGCGCTGGCCGAGGAGGTTGCCGATCTGATGGGCGTGCGGCTCGGCGGACTGCAGCGGTCGGTCTTTGCCAACGGCGAGATCTACGTGCGACCCACGGAGAGCGTGCGGGGTGCCGACTGCTTCGTGATGCAGAGCCACAGCCATCCGATCAACTTCCACATCATGGAGCAGTTGATCACCATCGATGCTCTACATCGCGCCTCGGCCAAGCGGATCACCGCGGTCATGCCCTACTACGGATACTCGCGATCCGACAAGAAGGTTTCGCCCCGGGAAGCGATCGCGGCCCGGATGGTCGGTGATCTGTTCCTGGCGGCCGGGGCCGACCGGCTGGTCTCGGTCGATCTTCACACCGGACAGATCCAGGGCTTCGTCTCGAAACCTTTCGACCACCTCACTGCTCTGCCAATCTTCGTTGAGTACCTCCAGGAAGTGATTGAAGGGCCGGCCACGGTCGTGTCTCCGGACGCAGGCGGCGTGAAGCGGGCTGAGAAATACGCCCGACACCTGGACGCATACGTTGCCTTCGTCCACAAGCGGCGCGAACCCGATGAGCACAATGTTTCGGCAGCTCTCACGGTGATCGGCAAGGTGGAAGGCCGCCACGCCATCATCGTTGACGACATCATCGACACCGGTGGGACGGTCGCCAATGCCGCCGAACTTCTTCGGGCGAAGGGAGCCGAGACCGTCCGAGTCGTGGCAACCCACGGAGTCTTATCGCCGCCCGCCATCGACCGGCTCAAGAACGCCCCCATCGAGAAGGTCGTCATTACCAACTCTCTCCCGATACCCGAAGAAGCCCAAGGCTTCGACAAGCTCGAAGTCCTGTCCGTCGCACCGATCGTGGCCGAGGCGCTGCAAGCCATCTTCATTGACAGTTCGGTCTCGGAGATCTTTCTCGGCGAAAACGTTTAGGGAGTTCGGGGTGGCAAGCGATCAGGTCGTAGTGGCCACCTGTGCGAGCCAAGAAGAAGGTGCCGCTGGTATGGCTGTACTCGCAGGTCTCGGGATAGCGGCGGAACTCCGCCCATCGGGGGAACGAACCGAGATCCTGGTGCCGGCCCCCGACGCTCCCACCGCCCGGCGCGCCCTCCTGGACGACCGTCTCGAGCGGGAAGGGAGAACCCCTCAGGAGATGTCTCTGGTCATGAAACTGGCTCTGGTGGCCGCCTTTCTCGCGGTGGTTGCCTTTGCCGTTCTGACGGTGGCCCTGGACTGATACTGAACTGGCGTGAGTTTGCTGCCGTGGCCGCAGGTTATTCACGCAAGTTCGGGAATGGCCGCCTCGGCGAAGGAGGCCAGCGAGGGGAACTGCCAGTCGGGAGCTATCGACGCATCTCCGGGGGGTGGCGTGGCGCCGTACCCGTCCTGGCCGTGACGCCGGTCGATCCAGACGGTGGCTAGACCCATTCGATAGGCGGGCTCGTGGTCGTGGAAGAGGCTCTGGGCGACGTGGAGGAGCTGGTCCCGATCAAGGCCCCACTCGTCGAGCTCGGCCAGCAGCGCGGCGAAATGCGGTTCTTGGGGCTTGTATGCACCAACTTCTTCAGCAGTGATGATGCGATCGAACGTGACCCCGAGCCGGCGATTGCTGGCGGCGAAAGACGCCCGGTCGACGTTCGAAACGATGATGAGGCGATACCGCTTTTGCAGGCGGGACAGGGCGGAGCTGGAGTCGGCGAAAGCAGGCCAATCGGCCACCGATGACCCAAAAACCTGCGCGTCGGTTTCGTCGACTTCATTGCCGACCGTCGCGCCGATGCGGCGCAGGGTCTCTTCCAGAACGAGCGGATACGGAGGAGCCGGATGAGCCTCCTGTTCCACCTCTGTCTCGAAGGCGGCGAAGAGGCCTAGCAATTGGTTTTCGGGTGTCGTTACCCCGCGTCGATCCGCCCACCGCCGGAGTGCCGCACGTATGCCGGTTTCCCAGTCGATCAATGTGCCGTAACAGTCGAAGCTCAAGGCCTGGAAACGGTCAAACTCACCCATGCACGCAGCACTCCTCTGGTCACGCTACCGGTAACCGGCATGATGAGCCGGTTGCCCTTCGCCTTCAAGGTAGTTTGTCGAGCATGGACACAACGATCATCTCGATCCACACCGGCCATGAGCGGCAGGTGGTGGATATCACGTCTGATGCAGCTCAGTTCGCCGATGGGCGGGGCGATGGGCTTCTGTCCGTGTTCGTTCCTCATGCGACGGCCGGTCTGGCCATCATGGAAACCGGGGCCGGTAGTGATGTCGACCTCCTTGATGCGCTCGATGAAGTCCTCCCGCGGGACGATCGCTGGCGGCACCGGCACGGTACACCGGGCCATGGCGCTGATCATGTGATGCCTGCCTTCATCGGACCCAGCGTGACAATTCCGGTGCGGGATGGGCGACTGCTTCTGGGGACGTGGCAATCGATCGTTCTGGTCGACCCGAACTCCGACAACTCCGAGCGGCACATCAGGTTCAGCTGGATTCCCGGTTGACGTCTTCGGCTTCGACGATCGACCCGTCGATCTTCGAGACCGGGACCTGGTCGCCGAGCAGCGTTGCCCGCCCGGCCCGGTCGACCCCCAGAAATTCGACGCCGACTTCGAGATAGTCGCCGTCTCTGTGTTCCGGTCGGATGGAGCGCACGGTCACGGTGGTGAATGGGGCTGCGTCGAAAGGGGTTGTTTCCGCTTCGGTGAACCGGGCATCGAGGAATTCGGTGACGGCATCGGCAAGACTCTGATCGACATCGGACGTTGGGGGAGCAGGGGAAGCAATCGATGCCGGGGCGGTGACCATGGTGGGGAGAGCCGTCGCCCGGAAGCCGGCCGGAGTTTGCTCGATGTCGACCTCATAGAAGAAGGTTCCGGCGGGTGCATAGCCGCCTGCCTGCAAGCCAAGCTGGGTTGCTGCGACGAGAACTCTCCACGCCTCTGGTCCGGTGGTATCCACATGCCACGCTGCGGTTTGGGTGACGTACCACGTGCCGGGCTCGAGCCCCTCCAGATCAGGCGAGTAGCCAAGGTAGGGAG
>JAHEDM010000155.1 GCA_024641205.1 Actinomycetes bacterium | reverse complement strand
GATCGAGGCAGGCTGCACGCACACGGCGAACGGGTTCGACACCGTGGCCATCAACACGAAGAAATACAGGGAAACGATCCCCATCACGGCCAGGGCGCCTGCCCCGAGGCGGTCGGGTTCCGACCGTTTGGCGAATCCGCGGTAGACGGTGTACACGAACCCGGCCAGCACCAAACCCCACAGGATGATGCTGCCTTCGAGCGCTGCCCAGGCGGATGCCACTTTGAAGATGAAGGGAGTCGTTGTCGCCGAGTTGTTGGCGATGTAGGCAATCGAGAAGTCGTTGGTGAGGATTCCCACCTCGAGAGCGATCATCGCCAGAAGGGCCCCGCCCACCATCCCGTATATCGGCCACTGGAGTTTCTCGGCTCGAGCCAGCTCCGGATTCCGCATTCCCCGGAACCCCTGGATGATGATGCCGAGCGAGGAGAGGGCCGCGACCAAGATTGCCAAGTAGCCAACTGTGGCCGTCATGCTGCTCCTTTAACCAGAGGTGCCGGTCGGTGGGACGTACGCGCCGTCTTCTTCAGACCGGTACTCCTCGTCGTGCTTGACGATCAAGGTGTCCGACTCGAAATGGTCGCCGGACCAGGAGCCTTCGACGACTACTCCGATGCCTTCCCGGAACAGTTGAGGAGGAACGCCGCTGTTGGCGACGTCGATCGACTTGTCTCCGTCGGTGACCACGAAGGTCACGCCGGCTTCGGTCTCCTGGATGGTGCCGTCTACCACCAGGCCACCCAGGCGGAACCGCTCGCCGTCCGGGAAGTCCGCACGTTGCGATACTGCCTCGGCGGGGGTCAAGTAATAGACGAGGTTGTCACCGAGACCTCCGAACAGCATGAATCCCAGGACCAGAACCACGACGCCGATGGCAGGCAAGACAAAAGACTTGTACGGCATCTGGTCAGCCCTCCTTGCGGCGGTTGATTCTGCGGGTACGCCCGAAGAGATACAGCGTGTAGAGGATCATGAAGCCGTACACGACCGAGTAGCCAAAGACAACCCAACCCTCAGACATCGCCGGTCACCTCCCCGAGCCGTGGTGCGGTGATGCCCGACCCGGCGATCTCAAAGTCGGAAACAGCTTCCGCCTCTTCCAGCTCGTCTTCCATACGAGCCAACCTCGTTCTCCAGCCGGTGAAGGCCAGGTAGACGAGGGTGAAGGCCCCGAGGTTGATCATGAGCGCCCGCAGGAATTCAGGGTCGATGGGGGCATCCGGGCGAACAACGGTCGTACCCTGGTGGAGGGTGCGAAACAAGGTGACCGAGAAGTACACCAGGGGCACCTGCACGAAAGCGATGATCCCGAGGACTGCGGAGCGCCTGGCTCTCGTCTCCGGATCCGGGATGCTGCGGCGCAGCGCCAGGTAGCCGACGTAGACGAAGAACATGATGGCGGTCGACATCATGCGAGCGTCGCCCCAGTCCCAGAATGTTCCCCACACCGGGTAGCCCCAGATCATGCCCGTCACCAGAGCCAACCCGGTGAAGAAAACGCCCACCTCGGCAGAACTCGCGGCGATCCGATCCGCCAAAGGTGATTTTTTGACCAGCCAGACGACGCCGCCTACCAGCGTCACGCCGAAAGCAAGAAAGGCGAGCCACGCAGAAGGGACGTGCACGAACATGATCTTGGCGAAGTCGCCCTGGGTGCGTTCGGAAGGCGCCAGCACCGCGAAGGTGAAGCCCGTCCCGATCGCCAGAACCGCCAAGAGGTTGATCACTATGAGCGAACGTTTTCTCATCGAGATGACTCCTCCAGCGGCCTTGCAGTCAACACACCAATCACCGCGATCGCCAAGTTCATGGTGGCGAGCAACGCGATCCAAAGCAGGATACTCGCCTCCTCGCGTAAAGCTTCGACGACCTGGGCGGATGCAAGCAAGAGCGGCATCGACAGGGGGGCAACCAGCAACGGAGTCAGGGTATTACGGGTGCGCAGACCGGCAGTCACCGAGCCGGCCAAAGTGCCAACCAGCGAAAGTCCCAGCGCCAGTAGGAACATGACGAGGAGCAGCCAGGGCCAGCCGGGGATACGGCCGGGGTTGTAGAGGATGATGGTCACCGGGGCGAGCACCGCTTCGAATACGAGCAGAAGCAGGGTGCTGGTGGCCATCCGGCCGACGAACTGCGCGGCGGGATCGGTGCCGAGCAGAGTGAGCAACTCTCGTTGGGGTGTGGAGTCTGCCGCCGTCTGCCGGAAAGCCACCAGCATGCCAAAGAGCAAGGCCACGGCGAGGAACATCCCGGGACCGACCTGGGCCAGGAGTGGCTTGTCCGTCCCGATCGCCAGAGGAATGAGCATGAGGGCGACCGCTCCGAACGGAATCGTGATGAAGAGGGCTTCCCCGGCGCGACCTTCAATCAGGAGATCCTTGCGAGCGATCTCCTTGACCTGACGCCAGAACGTTTGTCCGTTCACGATGCTGGTCCGTTCGGGAGCAGTGATCCGCCCTCCAGGTGATACGTGCGGTCGACCAGGGGAAGCATCCGGTCCGGTTCATGGGAAACCAGCACGACCGCTCCTGCCCGCCGCCGGACATCGGACACCGTGACGTTGACCAGCTTCTGGGCGGCTCGGTCCAGGCCGGCGTGGGCCTCGTCGAGGAGAAGCAGTTGAGGTTTGATGAGGAGCACCCGGGCAAACTCGACGCGGCGTTGCATGCCGTGGGAGGAGTGGTCCGCACGCCGTTGTTTGGCGCCGCCCAGGCCCACCTGTTCGAGGGCAGTGGCTACTCCGTCGGTGGGGGCTCCTGCCATCCGGGCGATGAAGGTCAGGTTCTCCTCCAGGGTCAGCTCCGCCCAAAGACCGGGGTGGTGGCCGAGCAAAGCTATTCCGCTCCGGGCGGCCAGGATCCCGTTGGAGCCGACGTGGGCGCCGAGAACGGAGGCAGAACCTTCCGTGGGTTTGAGGAGGGTGGCCAGAATGCGCAGGAGCGTTGACTTGCCTGAGCCGTTCGGACCAACGATGCCGACTACCTCGCCCGGGTCGATGCGCAGATCGACGCCGCGCAAAACCGGCATCCGCCCGAAGCGGACGCCGACACCAGACAACGCGGCGATGGGGACTCCCTCTTTCACAGCCGGGAAGTGTAGGTCGCCACGTGCCACCTTTGGTCCGTCGGTATCCTCGCTAGGAAGGGCCGGATGACTCTATCGGTAGGGACCATTGCTGCTATAAAGGTCCGGTGCGAAACTGTCGGTTGGAGAGGTAGGTCCGGTGGCGGAAGAGACAAGTCGCCCAAATGACGCTGATGAGCAGGCACCAGCGCCTGAAGGCCCGGCGCAGGACGACCCCCGGGACCAGGAGGTCACCCGTCGCAAATTCCTGATCACCAGCGTTGGTGCTATGTCCGGCGCCATGGCCGCCGCGGTCGCCGTGCCGGCGATCTTCTATGTTGCCGGTCCGGTAAAGGAGCAGGGAGCTAGTGAAGAATGGATCCGTCTCGGATCGGCCAGTTCGGTTGAAACCGGTTCGAAGACCCTCATGAAGGCGACCGTCGAACGCAGAGCGGGCTACCTCACCACAACGGAGGAACTGTCGGTTTTCGTTTCAACCGACAATGGAACCGACTTCTTGGCGCTCTCCAACATCTGCACGCACCTTGGATGCCGCGTCCGATGGGTAGAAGAACAGGACGGATTCTTCTGTCCCTGCCATAACGCGGTCTTCGGGCCGGACGGGTCCGTGCTCGAGGGGCCTCCGCCCCGACCGCTCGACCGGTTCGAAACAAAAGTGGAGGACGGTCAGATCTTCATCAGGAAGTTGTGATATGACGACAAAACTCGGTGACTGGCTGAACGATCGGAGCGGTTGGCGAACCATCTACGGCACGGTCTTCCTGCGGAAGATCCCGAAGATCAATTGGGCCTATACGCTCGGCAGCGCCACGCTCTTTGCGATGGTCATCCAGATAGTCACCGGCATTCTGCTGACCTTGTACTACGTGCCCGATCCGCAGCTGGCCTATGCCAGCGTGACTTATATAACCAACGAGCTTCCGTTCGGCTGGCTGATCCGCGGTCTGCATCACTGGGGAGCCAGCGCCATGGTGTTGCTGGTAGTTCTGCACATGATTCGCGTGATCGTCTACGGGGCCTACAAGTACCCTCGCGAGTTCACCTGGATCACCGGCGTCGCGCTGCTCCTGCTGACTTTTGCTTTTGGGTTCACCGGGTACCTGCTGCCGTGGGATCAACGGGCCTACTGGGCAACAGTAGTGGGTACAAAGATCGGCGAAGTGACCCCGGTGTTCGGCGACACGATTCGAGCGCTCATGCTCGGCGGAGAAGAGATATCCGGGCTGACACTCAGTCGTTTCTTCGGGGCGCATGTGTGGGTGCTTCCGTCGGTGCTCCTTCTCCTGGTGGGGATTCACCTCTATCTCGTCATCCGCAACGGGATTACTTCTGTGCCGAAGCGAGGCGAGTAGCGCCATGAAGAAACAAGAACGCGAGGACTACCTGAAGGAGTACGAAGAACAGAAGAAGAAGGGTTCACCATTCTGGCCGGACATCATCTTCAAAGATGTCGTCGTCGCCTTCATCATTTTCGTGGCCCTCGTGGCGCTCGCCTACTTTCTTGGTGCCAGCCTGGAGGAGATCGCCGACCCGAGCGATACCGAGTACACGCCCCGGCCGGAGTGGTACTTCCTTTTCCTGTTCCAGCTGCTGAAGTTCTTTCCCGGTGATCTAGAGGTCATCGGTGTCATCGTCCTACCGGTGATAGCCATAACCTTCCTGATCCTGCTTCCCTGGATCGACCGTTCGAGGAAAAGGCACCCCTCGAGCCGCCCGATGGTGACCGGCATCACGGTTGCGGGAATGGCAGCGGCGATCTTCCTCACCGTGCAAGCGATCGAGGCAGCTCCACCGCCGGCCAGTGCCACCGTCGAAGGCGATCGCACAGCCATTCTGTATGCAGATAACTGCGCCAATTGCCACGGCCCGACGGTGGCCGTCGCGCCGGGCACCGATCTCTTTGCCCTGATTTCCACCGGCACCCACGAGGGCATGCCCTCCTGGAACTCCGACCTGTCGGCCGACGAGATCGACTCGCTCGTCGGCTTCATCCTCGCCCCCAACGGAAGCACGGTCTTTGCAGATGCGTGCGCTGAATGCCACACGGTCGACCAGTTGATCGAGGCCAACGCCATCGATCTCCGGAGCGCCCTCGAGCTGGGTGCCGACTTCCAGCCCCATGCGGGCGTCGAAATCCCCGATTGGAATGAGGTGCTCAGCAGCGGTGAGCAAGCCCAATTGCTCAACTTTCTCACGGCTCCAGACGGTCAGCGCCTTTGGACCCAGCTGTGCGCATCCTGTCACGGACGCTCGGTGGTATTTGAAGGCGACGAGGAAGAGTTGCGCGACCTGATCGTCAAGGGAGGCGGGCACCTGGAAATGCCCTCTTTTGGCGGCACGCTGGTGGAAACGGACATCCAGGCGCTGGCAACCTACGTTATAGACCCTGCCGCCTACCCGGCAGGCGAAGGTCTCTTTGAGCAGCACTGTTCCGTGTGTCATGCGCAACGCGTCCCTACGGCCGATTCGATGGAAGCGGCCGTCGCCGCCATTGCACAGGGGGGCGCACATGAAACCATGCCCGTATGGGGTGAGGTCCTCACCGACGAGCAGCTAGATGCCCTGGTGGCCTATATCGTTGAAGCGTCCGCCACGCCGGATCTCGCCTCCGGCCAGGAACTGTTCTCGCAGAACTGCGCATCTTGCCACGGGGATTTGGGCGAAGGTGGGGCCAACCCGGCGAGGGTGGGAGACATCATTGCCCCGATCAGCACCGCCGAGTATTTGAAAACTCGCGACGACCAGACGATCCGGGCCATTATCTCCCAGGGTCAACCCGCCTTCGGCATGTCACCTTTCGGCTCGGCATTTGGCGGACCGTTGAGCGACGAGCAGGTGAATGCGCTCGTCGCCTACATACGCGCCTGGGAGGCGAACCCACCCGTAGACCTTCCGCCCGAAGTGCCAAGCGTTCCGCCTCCCACCGCCACCGGCAGCGAGGTCTACGCTCAGCTCTGCTCACAATGTCACGGCCCGGCCGGCGAAGGTGGTATCGGGCCGTCGCTCAGCGATCCCGTTTGGCAGGCTTCACAAACCGACCGCCAGATCATCGACTCCATCGGTCTGGGACATCCCGCCACATCGATGATCGCCTGGGGAGGCATTCTCTCCACCCAGCAGATCATCGAAGTGACCGCTCACATCCGAGCCTTCGCGGGGGCCGGGGGGCCTCCCTCGGCCGGGCCTCCGACTTTTGAGGCCGACGTGCTCCCCATCTTTCAGGCTTCCTGCACGATGTGTCACGGGACATTCGGCGGCTGGACCGGAACAACCTACGACGACGCGCTCAATACGGGCGAAGGTGGCCCGACGATCATCCCCGGTGACCCGGACAAGAGCAGATTGGTTCAGACCTTGACGGGGACGCATCCAGACGGTGTGGTTATGCCTCCGAGCGGCTCGCTGCCCGAGGCCGACATCCAGACCATCATCGATTGGATTGAGGCGGGCGCTCCGGAACGGTAGGGCCCGGGTGGGGCTCACGGCACCGGTCGCCTCGTGGAGGCACGAAGCCGTTCGGTCGGCCTCTGATCGTTACGTCACGAAGTGCCGT
>JAHEDM010000154.1 GCA_024641205.1 Actinomycetes bacterium | reverse complement strand
GAACGGCTTCTCGACGAGGCCGCCGGCGCCGTCCCGGTTGAGATCAGCGACTCGGCCGTGCGCATTCCCGCTCCGCTGCTTGCGACCGTCCCGGGTCCCGTCGCCAGCCGGGTCGCTCGTCGAGCGCTGCGAAGAATCCACGATGGATATCCAGGTTCGGCGACCGAGGTGGCTGCGATCCTGTCCATTGCCAGGGGTGGCAGGCCTACGGAGCTGGCCGGGTCGTTTCGAGTGGAGCGGAACGGACCCTGGGTCACTATCTACCGGCCGGATGAGGCGGTGCGTCCTTCTCATACGCCGTGGTCGTTGCCGGGAACCGCCCAGGTCGGGCCCTGGACATTCGAGGCCTGGTTGGAGGAGACCCCACCGCTGGTGTTTCCTCTTTCTCCCTTTGCTGAGGTGTTCGATGCCGACACCATGCCGGCATCGGTCCTGGTGCGCACCGGGCAACCCGGTGACCGTCTCATCATCGCCGGGGGCAGAAAGCTCCTCTCCGACGTCTTGGGCGAAGGCCGCGTCTCGCCCGCCCAACGCTCGACCTGGCCGGTGGTGGCCGGGGTCGATGGCGTGATCTGGGTTCCCGGGGTGCGGCGGGCCGACGCCGGTTGGGTGCGGATGGCAACAAGGCGCTACCTTTGGGTGCGCGCCACATTGGAGGGAACCTCGTGGAAGTAGAGAAGGTGCTGATCTCCGCCGAGGAGATCGCTGCGAAGCTGGAGGAGATGGGCAAGGCCATCACCGCCGACTATCAGGACAAGGATCTGCTGATCGTGGGTGTTCTCAAAGGGGCATTCCTCGTAATGGCCGACTTGGCGCGTCAAATCGAACTGCCGGTTGAATTCGATTTCATGGCCGTTTCCTCCTACGGCGCCGCCACCCAAACCTCCGGGGTTGTGCGGATCCTCAAAGACCTCGATCAGGAAATCGCCGGACGCCACGTCCTCATCGTCGAGGACATCATCGATTCAGGTCTCACGCTCAACTACCTTCTCAAGAGTCTCCGGGTCAGGCGTCCTGAGTCGCTCGAAGTAGCCGCTCTGCTCGTCAAAGAAGGCATCCAGCGCACCCCGCTCGACGTCAAATACACGGGGTTCAAGATTGGGCCTGAGTTCGTGATCGGCTACGGGCTCGACTACGCAGGCAAGTTTCGCAACTTGCCGTATGTCGGGGTCATGGACGAGAGCTCTCTGTGAAGTCAGTCGTGCCTCCCCCGGGCGAACGAAGTGAGCGCTGAGGGGGGAGGAGTCGAGCCCATGGGCTCGACGGACGTGGGTCCGGTCCCAACAGCCAAACGAGGAACGAGTGCTGCCAACTCACGCCATGGCATACTTCCGAGATCTGCATACCATGGTGTTGTACTGCCGGGTTGCGTTGGTCACAGACAGTGATACGGTGATGCCCGGGCACATGCACATTGATTGGCGAGGAGTCTCTTGACCCGCACGTTCCGCTCCATCTTGATTTACGGGCTGATAGCGCTCGTCATGCTCGTCGCGCTGCAGCAGTTTATGGGCGGGGTAGCGCAGCCGGAGGAAATCTCGTACAGCGAATTCTGGGATCGCGTCGACGAGGGTCAGGTTGAAACCGCCTTGCTGATGACGAAGTCGAACGTGGTTACGGGCCAATTCGTCGACACCCCCGGCGATGACCCCGACTACCGCCTCGACTACCCCCCGGAAGAAGAGGATGAGCTATCCGCCCGTCTCCGCGAGGCGGGTGTCACGGTCGAGATCGACGGCGAGCCTGCCGGGGTCTTGGAGATCCTGCTCAGCTTCCTCCCGTGGTTGTTCCTGATCGGGTTCATGGTCTTCATATTCATGCAGATGCAGGGCAGCGGAAACCGTGTCATGCAGTTCGGAAAGTCCCGTGCCAAACAAGTCACCAAGGACATGCCCAAGGTGACGTTCCAGGATGTGGCCGGGCTTGACGAAGCCATCGAGGAGCTCGAGGAGCTCAAAGAGTTCTTGCAGAACCCGGACAAATTCCGGGCGATGGGAGCCAAGATTCCGAAAGGGGTCCTGCTATTCGGGCCGCCGGGAACGGGTAAGACCCTGTTGGCGCGGGCCGTAGCCGGCGAGGCAGGCGTTCCATTCTTTACGATCTCAGGATCAGATTTCGTTGAGATGTTCGTTGGGGTTGGAGCCAGTCGAGTACGGGACCTGTTCGAACAGGCCAAGGCCCAGGCGCCCGCCATCGTCTTCATCGATGAGATCGACGCAGTCGGCCGTCACCGGGGAGCGGGTCTTGGCGGCGGTCACGACGAACGTGAACAAACGTTGAATCAGTTGTTGGTTGAATTGGACGGATTCGACGTCAACAGCGGCGTCATCGTCATTGCCGGGACTAACCGGCCCGACATCCTTGATCCGGCTCTGCTTCGGCCGGGCCGCTTCGACCGGCAAATCGTGGTCGATCGTGCCGACCTGGTGGGTCGCAAGGCGATCCTGGCGGTCCACGCTCGCGGCAAGCCACTCGCCAAAGACATTGATCTGGAGGTGCTGGCCCGGCAAACCCCTGGTTTCACGGGAGCCGATCTGGCCAACCTGATCAACGAAGCTGCGATCCTGGCGGCGCGCCGCGCCAAGACCGAGATCTCGATGGATGAGCTGGAAGAGTCCATCGAACGGGTCATTGCCGGTCCCGAGCGCAAGAGCCGGTTGATCTCCGAGGAAGAGAAGCTGGTGATTGCCTACCACGAAACGGGTCATGCTCTCGTCGGTTGGGCCCTCCCCATGTCCGATCCCATTCACAAAGTGACCATCATCCCGCGCGGCCGATCTCTCGGGCACACTCAGGCTTTGCCGACCGAGGACAAGTATCTGATGCGACGCAGCGAACTCGTCGACCAGCTCGCCATGCTGCTCGGGGGGCGAACAGCTGAGGAGCTCATTTTTGTCGACCCAACCACCGGCGCGGCCAACGACATCGAGAAGGCTACGGAGATTGCCCGCAAGATGGTGATGGAATACGGTATGAGCGATCGGCTGGGCCCGATGCAGTACGGACATGCAAACGGTGAAGTATTCCTGGGCCGCGATTACGGCCGTCAGCAGGATTACTCAGACGAGGTCGCCTCTTTCATCGACGCTGAAGTGCGCAAATTGATCAGCCAGGCTCATGAAGAAGCCCGCCAGATTCTGGCGACACACCGCGAGGCCCTCGAGCGTATGGCCAACGTTCTTATGGAACGTGAGACCATCGACGCCGACGAGGTTGCCGAAGTCTTTGCCGATGTGCCCAAGTGGGAACACGCCGAAAGCGGTGGCATGCGGATTCAGATCCCCAACGGCCGCGCCGGGACTGCCTCGGATGGAGCCATCTCCAAGGGCGTGGCCGCCGTTCGGGAAGCAAGTTCCTGATTCAAAGGAGCTCCTCTTCGTGAATACCTACGAGACAAACGACACCTTCGATCTCGACGCGATCGAAAGCGCAGTCCGTACCATCCTCCAGGCTGTTGGGGAGGATCCCGAACGGGAAGGTCTGGCCGGCACGCCGGGGCGGGTTGCCCGCATGTACGCAGAGGTCTTCGGCGGTCTCCGTCAGGATCCCCGTTCGGTCATAGAAACGATCTTCGAAGAAGAGGAACACCATGAAATTGTCATGGTGAAAGACATTCCCTTTTATTCCATGTGTGAGCATCACCTGATTCCCTTCCACGGCCGGGCTCATGTGGCGTATACCCCGCGGGGTATCGTGACCGGGCTTTCCAAACTGGCGCGGCTCGTCGACACCTACGCCCGGCGTCCTCAGATGCAAGAGCGGCTCACGACTCAGGTCGCCGACACGCTCATGGAGTCCGTGAAGCCATACGGGGTGATGGTGGTTGTCGAGGCAGAGCATCTCTGCATGAGCATGCGCGGCATCAAGAAGCCTGGTTCTATGACCGTCACTTCGGCAGTGCGGGGCTCTTTCTGTGACGACGCCGCCACGCGCTCCGAGGCCATGGCGTTGCTCTTCGGAGGTCGTTGAGATTGGTCGACTGGGCGATACGCGACCGCGTTCTCTCGACGGCCGATCGCACGCTGATCATGGGGGTCGTCAACGTTACCCCCGACTCATTCTCGGACGGCGGCCGCTTCCTCGGCGCGGACAGCGCCGTCGCCCATGGGCGACTTCTCTCGACGGAAGGTGCCGATCTCGTTGACGTCGGCGGGGAGTCGAGTCGTCCAGGAGCCGGGGCGGTCCCGGCCGCTGAAGAGATCAAGCGAATCGTCCCGGTGATTGCCGGCCTCGTTTCAGCGGGCGTCCCGGTGTCCGTGGATACGACCAAACCAGAAGTGGCGGCGGCGGCCCTCGCCGAAGGCGCTCTCGTCGTCAATGACATAACGGCCTTCGGGCACCCCGATATGGCTCCGATGGTTGCTGAAGCCCGCTGCGGAGCAGTATTGATGCATATGCAGGGGACTCCACAGATGATGCAAGACAATCCGACCTACGGAGATGTCGCCATCGAGGTCCGCGACTATCTCATGGAGCGAGCGGCGATGGCACAGGCAGCCGGGGTCGAACGGTCACGTATATGCCTGGACCCGGGGATCGGATTCGGAAAGGCTCAGCGTCACAATCTCCAGCTTCTCGCCCGCCTCGACCTCCTGGTTGCGACCGGATACCCGGTGCTGGTTGGAACATCCCGGAAGTCGTTTCTCGGGAAGATTCTCGATCAACCCGACCCTACCGAGCGCGACGTGGCCACTGCGGCTACGGTGGCCATTGCAGCGACCCTGGGGGCGGCGGTTGTGCGTGTGCACAACGTGGATATGACCCGCCAGGCCGTACTGATTGCCGATGCCATTGTCCGCTCGATCGATGTGGAGGAAGGGCCTTGACCGGTCTCAAGCCGAGAGAATTCGTCTGGGTGATTCAGGGTCGACTGGCCGTATCCGAGCGGATCGGAGGGTACGGGATTCAACATCGGCGAGTTCGGCGCGAAGAGGAGATTCTCTGGCTGAAGGAAGAAGCGGGGATCTCTACGGTCTTCTCGCTGCTGGGCGGTATGCAAAACCAGGCCAGCTATCGGGACTCGGGTTTCGACGTGCGGGGGGAGCCGCTCACCGGTGAGTACGACCGGTCGGATGTCCGTCGTGTGTTCGAAGGGCTCGACGAGGCCCTCAAAGACCCTCATGCCGTCGTACTGGTACACCGCGATCTGGTCGACGACACGCTGGCCGGGCTGTTGGCCGGATACCTCGTCCATTCCGAACTGGTCGACGATCCAATCCTGGCTGCTGCGCTCATCCAGGAAATCCTCAAGCGCCCGCTTGGTCCCGAGGGTCGATCGCTGATACCGGTACCTTCCTGAGAGGTGGTCGCGAGTGAATTCTCTGTACTGCGAAGCGCCGATTCGACCACGTCCGCCGGCCTGCCGATAGCGACGATGAACCGGGACACCATCAGCTTGCTCGGGTTGCGGATATACGCGTATCACGGGGTGCTCGAGGAAGAGAAGGCGGCGGGTCAGGATTTCGTAGTAGATGTCACCCTCGACGTTGATCTAACCGGGCCGGCTTCATCTGACGATCTGGCCGACACCATCGACTACGGGGCATTGGCTGCTGCGATTCACGAGCGGGTCGCAGGTGAGCATTGGAATCTCATCGAACGGGTTGCCGGGCGGGTGGCAGATCTCGTCATGGAGGACGAACGGGTTGTCGGCGTGGAGGTTCGAGTCCATAAACCGTCGGCTCCGATCGCGGTGCCTTTCGATGACGTGGTAGTCGAACTGCAGCGCAGTCGATGAGTTGGGCGGCGGTCGCCCTCGGCTCCAATCTGGGCGATCGGCCGGCGTCTCTTCGTCGTGCGGCGTCGGCACTCGGAAAGCTGGGCGCGATTGTTTCGGTCTCCTCACTCTACGAAACGGCTCCGATCGGCGGTCCCGAGCAAGACTCCTTCCTCAATGCGGTAATCGTGGTAGATACAACCCTGGGTCCCCGCCAACTCCTCGATCAGTTGCATCGCATCGAGGCGGAGGCCGGGCGGGTGCGGGACGTCCGCTGGGGTCCCCGCCGGCTGGACCTCGATCTCATTCTCTACGGGACTGAGCGAGCCGAGGAAGCCGGAATGGTTGTACCTCACCCACGGTTCGCGGAGCGGCGCTTCGTGCTCGAGCCACTGGTCGAGGCGTGGCCGGAGGCGCAAACTCCGGCGGGTCGGAGGGTGGCCGATCTTCTTCCGGCCGTGGCCGATCAGGAGGTGGTCTCGTTGGGAACCTGGTGGTCGGAGCACGAGGACTCAACTGGTCTCTCCGGCCAAGTTGCAGACGCCACCGGACGGGGGCAGAAGAACAACGAAATGGCCTCCACCTTCACCGCTCGCGGCGGGTGGTGGGTGGTCGCCCAGGGGATGATCGGTTCGGCGGCCGTCATCGCTGTAGTGGTCTTCGATCATACGATTGAGGCCGGCCGCTGGCTTGGCTGGCTGGGCGTCGCCCTGCTTGTCATCGGTGCGGTCCAGGCCACGCTGGGGTTGCTGCACCTGGGAGTCAGCCTGACGCCGTATCCGGAGCCACTCGCGCTCGGCAATCTGGTCCACGGGGGGGTCTACCGGCATGTGCGCCACCCTGTGTACGGAGGCATCGTGCTCGGCATGATCGGATTGGCTTTGTACCGGTTCAGTTGGGTGGGTTTGGCGGTGGCCGTCTGCG
>JAHEDM010000153.1 GCA_024641205.1 Actinomycetes bacterium | reverse complement strand
CCACGATACGCAGGTCGCCTCGAAACAACGCCGCTCTCCGCACCAGGGCGGCGGGGACATCGGCCGCCCGAGCGATAGCTTCGACCATGATCCCCGCCGAGGCACCTTGCCGCAGATCCCCGAGGATCAGACGCACCAGGAAGTCCTGCTCGGGCTTTGTCGCTCTCCCCATGAGTTCGTCCAGCAAGCGCCGCCGCTCTGCTTGCGATCCGGGTCCGCCTGCGGTGCCGATGTCCGTGAGAAACCGATCGGCGTCGAGGAGGCTGAGCTTCGGATCGGCGGCGGGTTGGGCCAACTCATTGAGCGACGCGTACCCGACCCCGATGGTGCCCTGGCGGAGATCTCCCGTCAGGAAACCAACCCCGATCTCTATCTCATCCGGGGCGAGCCCACCCAACAATCGGGCCAGCAGCTCGATTTTGAGGAGCCGCTTGGGTGTCGCCGCGACCTGTTCGGATGTGGCAACGACTTCTCGAAGAAGCATCCACTGATCTTGCCCGATTCGGGTGCGTTGTGCAGCGAATCGAGGAAAGGCGCGACCTCTCCATCACCATCAAAATAGCTTGACTGATGATGCATCATTGGTATAATGCTTTTGATAGTGACGACCGGTTTCAGGAGCCCGCTATGCACCCCTACGCATCGCACATCATTGGCCAGATGAAGATGAAGAAACTTCAGGAGGAGGCAGCTCGCTATCGGCTGGCGGCTCGCCTTCGCTCGGAACAACCTCGCCGGGTCAGAACCGCAGCCGGCAAGTGGCTGATCGCCGTGGGTGAGCGCTTGCTCCCCGACCCGGCTTACCGGACCGTCGAAGTTCATCATTGAGGTACGGTTGACCATCTATGAGAGACCATGTCATCTGCAGCGCCCGGTGACCTCGAACTGCTCAGGCAGTTCGTCAACACCGTCGATCCGGACGAGCACACCGATGCCCTTGACACGCCCGAGCACCTGGGAGCGTGGTTGTCGGACCGTGGACTGTTGGCAACCGGCACTCACGTGGCTTCGGAGGACCATACCCGGGCCCTCCGTTTTCGGAAGAGTGTCCGGGATCTAGCGCTCGGAAACTCTGACTCGGCGCCCGACCCTCAGGCGATTTTGTCGTTCAATGAGTTGGCCGAACCGACCCGTCTAGTGCTGCAGCTCGGCGGCGACGGATCGGCCGCGCTGGTTGCGGAAGGCTCCGATCTCGATCGTGTCTTGGGGCGGCTGCTGGCGTCGATCTACATCGCCATGATCGACGGCAACTGGCAACGGCTCAAAGCCTGTTCTAACGACACGTGTCGTTGGCTCTACTTCGACCACTCCAAGAACCGCTCGAAGAAATGGTGCACGATGGAGAGCTGCGGCAACGTCATCAATGCCCGGGCCTATCGGGAGCGTCGGCGAGAGGTCTAACGCGGGGGGTCCTGCCCGCGACGTCGTCGGCCGGCTTGCCCTCTTCGGCATGTGAGGCGACGACGCACCCCGTCAGGAGACGGAGGTCACGGCCGGACGGCTAGCTCGCTCCGCGCACCACGCCGACGAAACCGCCGCCGAAACCGCCGGTGAGGATGGACGGCCAGACGGAAATGGCCACCGCCTCGTCCAGGCCAACGTCGAGTACCAGCCACACGACCAGGGTGATGATGACGAAAGCCACCGGAAGTCCTATGGCAGCTCCGCTAAGGACGCTGCGGCCTACCTTGCCCTCGTCCAGGTCCCGATGCTCCGTTGCCGCTTCTGCCGCCATGTCTCTTCTCCGTTGAGGAAGTCCATTATGGATCAATATCGCCTGCCGTGTCGCCCGCAGACGGCCGGGGGGTGATTCCCCGGGCCGCCAGGAGCGGCCCGACTACCTCGAGCGGCAAACCCATGACGTTGCTTCGTGAGCCATCGACGGCGGTGATGAACCGATCGGCGCCCCCCTGGATGGCATACGCACCCGCTTTGTCGAGCGGTTCGCCGGTGGCGCTGTAGGCGGCGGCTTCGGCAGGCGTGATGATGCGCATCGTGACACGGGTCTCGTCGACTCCGGTCTCATCGTCGCCGAATCCCACGATGGCAAACCCCGAGTAGACCGTGTGGGTGCGGCCGGAAAGCTGCATGAGCATCTGCGCTGCGTCCTGGTGGTCTACAGGCTTTCCGAGCATGCGATCGCCGACGGCGACGACGGTATCAACGCCCAGCACCAGTCGGTCCGGTTCAACCCGGGCAGCTACCTCCCTCGCTTTCTCACTCGCGAGACGAACCGCCATCTGAGCAGGGGCCTCACCGGGCAGCGCGGTCTCTTCGAGTTCTGGTGGAACGATCTCGAAGACAAACCCGGCGGCAGAGAGGAGCTGGTCGCGACGGGGCGACCCGCTGGCCAGCACGAGGGTCGGGGTCAGAGTCACCGGGCCATTATGGGCGCGGTCCCCAGCCTGACCACAGGGTTTCGCAGATGAGCGTCTCCCTCGACGCCCCAAAAGCCCACTACGGTCCCGCGCTCGGAAGTCCGGGACATGGAGAGGACAGCAGCATGAAATGGCGCGGACGCTGTCAGAGTTCCAACGTCGACGATCGGCGAAACGGTCGACCGGCCCGCTTAGCCCGAAAACTACGGTTGAATCTCCCTTGACCAAACTGGAGCCCATCCCGTGAAGAAACTAACCCTCCTCCTCGCCTTCGCCCTGCTGGCCGGCGCCTGTTCGCTGTTCACCGTCGGTGCCGACACCGAGACGAGCACCACGGGGACCTCGACCACGACCACCACCCTGGCGTCGACCACCACCGTGCTGGCCGGGCTGCCGGTCGAGCTCACCGATTGCAGCAACCCTGCGGAAGGTTTTGACGTGCTGTGCGACACCTATCGCCTGCTGGAAGAGCACTACGTCGATCCGCTCGACGACCAGGCTCTGGCCGCCGGAGCAGCCCGGGGGATGGAGGAGTACGAGCCCGAAACAACCGGGCCCGTCCCATCAGGGCAAGTGGCCTGTGCGCTGCCGGCCGAAGCCTTTGAAGAAACCTGCACCGTGTTCGCCCAGGTTGAGACAACCACCGCGGCCCCGGTGGCCGACCTGATCGAAGCGGCCGTGCAGGGAATGATCCAGTACGGCCTCGAGGATCCGCACACCGTCTACCTTTCCCCGGCGGCCCTGGTCCACGTCGCGGAAAACCAGTCGGGCGAGGTCTCCGGCATCGGAGCTCTGGTCCGGGGGGAGGATCAGACATCTCCCGATGAGGCCAACTGCTCGGTGCTCTCCGATACCTGCATCCTGGTCATCGTCGACACACTGCCGGACAGCCCGGCGAAAGCGCAAGGCGTGCTGGCCGGCGACGGCATCGTCGTGGTGGATGGGGAAGATGTCAACGGCCTGACGGTCGACGAGGTGGTGGAACGGGTGCGGGGTCCGAAAGGTACGGACGTGGACCTCGGACTCTTGCGCGACGGCCAGATCGTCGACGTGACGATCACCAGGGCGGCCGTGATCGTGCCGGTGGTCGCCTCGGAAATGATCGAACCCGGGATCGGCTACGTCGCCCTCAGCCAGTTCACCAACAACAGCGCCGATCAGGTCCACGAGGCGCTCCAAAGCCTGGTGGCCGACGGCGCCGACCGCATCATTTTCGATCTCCGCAACAACCCGGGTGGATCCTTGACCGCTTCGGTCCGCATCGCCAGCGAATTCCTCTCCGACGGGATGGTGCTCCGCACCGAATCGCCGACCGAAACCCAGGAGTATGCGGTCGAGCCGGGCGGAGCCGTGACCGACCCGAACATCGAGGTGGTGGTGCTGGTCAACCGGGGAAGTGCTTCGGCGTCCGAACTGGTCTCAGCGGTGCTGCAGGAACGGGGCCGGGCGACGATCATCGGTGAACCGACCTTCGGCAAGAACACCGTCCAGCAGCGATTCGAAGTCTCAAACGGCGGAGCTCTCAACATCTCCATCGCCCGTTGGGTTACCCCGGAAGGTCAGGATTCGGGAACGATCGGGGTACAACCCGACATCGAACCGGAGATTCCGGAGGGGGCGACCACCGACGTGGTCCTCGAATTCGCCCTGGAGTTCCTCCGCAGCTAGATCCCTCCGAGAGCCCTCAGCCTTTCGAGCCGCTTCACGGGGCCTTCGGGATCCGACCGGACCGGCATTACCTGCAACTAGCCTCAGGTGTGCACGCCAGGAGATGTTGTGAACTTCGAGCCTTCACCGGAACACGAAGCCTTCCGCAAGGTCGTCAGGGAGTTCGCCCAAGCCGAGATTGCCCCGCACGCCGAGGAGTGGGATCGGACCCGCACCTTCCCGCTGGAGGCGGTCCGCAAAATGGGCGACCTGGGCCTGTTTGGGCTGCCCTTCCCCGAGGAATTCGGGGGGTCCGGAGCCGACTTCACGACCCTGTGCATCGTCATCGAGGAATTGGCCCGCGTTGACCAGTCGATAGCCATCACGGTAGAAGCCGGAGTCGGTCTGGGCGCCAATCCCATCTACCAGTTCGGCACCGACGAACAGCGCCGACGGTGGCTGCCCGACCTGGCCGCCGGGCGCACTTTGGCCGGATTCGGGCTCACCGAGGCGGAGGCCGGCTCCGACGCCGGGGCGACCCGAACCAAAGCCGAATTGGACGGGGATTCCTGGGTCGTCAACGGTTCCAAGGCCTTCATCACCAACTCGGGGACGCCGATTACCTCGCTGGTCATCGTCACGGCCCGAACCGGTCCAGATGAGATCAGCGCCATCATCGTCCCGGCCGGCACCGATGGTTTCACCGTGGAACCCGCCTACCGGAAGATGGGATGGCACGCTTCGGATACGCATGGATTGGTGTTCGAGGACTGCCGGGTACCCGCTGAGAATCTCCTCGGCGAGCGCGGGCAAGGGTTTCGTCAATTCCTCTCCATCCTCGACGACGGCCGGGTCGCTATCGCCGCCCTGGCCGTCGGGGTAGCCCAGGCCTGCCTCGACCACTGCGTGGCCTACGCCACCGAGCGAGCCACCTTCGGGCGTCCGATCGGCAGCAACCAGGCGATCGCCTTCAAGTGCGCGGACATGGAGGTCGCCGTCAACGCGGCCCGCCTGCTCACCTACCGGGCAGCCTGGCTGAAGGATCAGGACCGCCCCTTCAAGCAGGCCGCCGCCATCGCCAAGGTCTACGCCACCGAAGCGGCCGTCACGGCCACCCGGGATGCCGTCCAGATCTTCGGCGGGGCCGGCTTCGTGGAGGAGACCCCGGTGGCCCGCCACTACCGGGACGCCAAAGCGCTGGAAATCGGTGAAGGCACCTCCGAGATCCAGCGCCTGGTGATCAGCCGCGGCCTGGGACTACCTATCTAACCCGTTCTGGCGTGACTTTCCTGCGCTCTGCGCGGACTTCTCACGCAAGTTCAGGATGATTCGGGATTGTCCAACCAATCGAGCGACTTTTCGAGGATGAACTCGCTGACGGCGTGACAGCGATCCATCACCTCGCACGGCACCTGGCCCCCCAGATAGGCCTCCGCCAGCGGGACCTGGACTCCGGCCACAATCGAGAGGCTGCGGCGCGGGGCATCGGTCACGGAGGCGAATGAGTCGATAGCCGAAACCTCGAGCGGAAGCTCGGCGCCACCAACCCCGGCCAGTTCGGTCGCAAGTACCAGCAGGTCGGGCGGGTGGTTGAGCGGCGGAAGCGCCCAGTTGAAATAGATCGGCAGCAGAAAAGGCTCGGTGAGGTCGGCCACCTCACCGTCCCGCTCGACGATCTCATCTTCAAAAGAAAGCAACAACCTGGGGTCGATCTCCAACGTCATGTGGAGATCAAGCGGACCCCCGCAAGCTTCTTCGGGGTGCAGTTCAACTTCCCAGGTTTGGCCGAGCGAATACGTCTCGACGAAGTGGCGCTCGGCGTGGATGTGAAACCCGTGCTCTACAGCGTGGGCCTTCAGGTCGGTAACGAAACCGGGGATGTCAACAGCGGGCACAAGTGGCCTTCCTCGCGAGGTTGGTGTCGTCAGGCTGCCACAACCCCGCGGGTAGTACAACGGAGCCATTCGATGCAGGCCCCTCTACCATTGCTGCATGCAGGATCATCCGGATCTCATCGAGACCATTCGGAACGCCGTGATCGGCGACGACGACGTGGTGGCCGGGCCTTTTGGACCGCGCCGGGTTACCTATGCCGACTACACCGCTTCGGGCCGGTCTCTGGCCTTCATCGAGGACTTCATTCGTGAGGCGGTGTTGCCCGTTTACGCCAACACGCACACAGAGAGCTCGGGAACGGGCCTGCAAACCAGCCGGTTCCGGGAAGAAGCCCGCAGCATCATCCGGGCGGCCGTCGGAGCGACCGACGATCACGCAGTGATCTTCTGCGGATCGGGGGCAACCGGTGCGATCGACCGGCTCATCGCGGTGATGGGCCTGCGGATCCCGGCCAACCTCGACGACGAATACAACCTGACCGGATTCATTCCCTCCGACCAGCGTCCGGTTGTGTTCATCGGACCCTATGAGCACCACTCCAACGAACTGCCCTGGCGCGAGTCGATCGCCGACGTAGTCGTCATCGCCGAGGACGAAGACGGACATGTCGATCTCGCCGACCTCGAGCGCCAGTTGGAATCCCACGCCGATCGACCGCTGAAGATCGGAAGCTTCTCTGCAGCTTCCAACGTCACCGGCATCATCACCGACGTCCGCAGCGTGTCCGTCATGCTCCACAAACACGGCGCCCTGTCGTTCTGGGACTTCGCCGCCGCGGCCCCGTACGTTGGCATCGATATGGGA
>JAHEDM010000152.1 GCA_024641205.1 Actinomycetes bacterium | reverse complement strand
CCCAGCGGAAAGACCACCACCAAGACACCCAAGAACCCGCTGAGGCCTCTTCCACCGGTGAAACCCAAGAACACCGGCCAATTGTGCCCGGCCACTGCTGCCAATCCGGCCGCAATGGCCACCCCCATGCCGAGATTCAGTTGCAGGGCCAGCCAGGTCGGGAGGGCGGCCTTGCCAATGTCGAAGAGGCCAACCGGCACTACGGCCCATTGGGCTACATGCTCATAGACCATTGACCCGGTGGGGGTGCCGCTCCCGTAGCGGCGCAGGTCGATTCCTTTCAGGAGTTGGGCTGCCAGGTAGCCGGTAGGAATGGATCCAACCAGGTAGGCGCCGACGATCAGCAGACCGGCTTGGAGCGCCACTGCTATTCCGCGTAATACGCGAGACCGAGGAGGCCCGGGCCCGTGTGGGTTCCCATTACCGGGGTCATTTCGGTCACGTGCATTTCGAGGCAGTTGAACTGCTCTTCCAAACGGGTGCGGAGGCTTTGTGCATCCTGGAGCGAGTCGGCGTGGAGGACGGCGGCGTGCACCGGTCGATTGCCCACCTCGGCCGCCATGATGTCAACCATGGCCTGGGTGGCCTTGCGGCGGGTGCGAGGCCGGGCCAGGGGTGTCACCTTACCGTCGACGATATGAACGATCGGTTTGAGTTGGATGGCGTTCCCCATCAGCGCGGCGACTGCGCCGACCCGCCCGCCGCGGCGAAGGTATTCGAGCGTCTCGAAAAAAGCGAAGAATCTGACCTTGGACCGGACCTCTTCGGCGGCGGCGACCACTTTGTCGAGGTCTGCCCCGGCTTGGGCGGTTCGGGCCGCCGCCAGCGCTATGAACCCCTCGGCCATGGTGGCGGACTGTGAATCGACGATACGGACCGGTTTGTCGGTGATCGAGCGCGCGGCCAGTTGCGCGATGCGGAGGACGGAGGTCAATTCCGACGAAACGTGGATAGCAACCACCGCCTCGGCGTCGGACAGAGCCTCTTCCAATACGCGGACGAACTCCCCGGCCGAAGGCGCGGATGTTGTCGGAAGCTCTTCGCTGGTGCGCAGGAGTTGGTAGAACTCTGATGTCGTCAGATCGATGCCGTCCCGGTACGAGCGTTCGCCCAGATTCAGGACGATTGGCACAACGTGAATGCCTAGATCCTTGGCAAGTTGCTCCGGGAGCATAGCGACAGAATCGGTGACCACCGCTACCTTGCTCACCGGTCCACACCTTCCGTCGCGTATTTGCCTGCTTTTCCCTGGTGGCAACTCTAGGTGATTCGGCTCCGAGCAAGGTGGCAGCGCGTCGGGTCGATGGACCCTAGGCTTCGACGGTCGGACAGCGCGATAGTGAGATCGACTCGCCAGGAGATAGGCACTGGTCGGCCATGAAGCAGGACCAATCCCGTGGATCGGTGCGGTCGCCGTCCGTGGCCGGTTCCTTCTACCCTTCTCATTCTGAGGAGCTACGTGCATCGGTAGATGACATGCTGGCGGCAGCCACCCTTCCCGAAACGGAGATCAGAGGGAGGTTTCTCATCGTGCCGCACGCCGGCTACCGCTACTCCGGACCGGTTGCGGCGACCGCCTACCGATTCCTGGCGGCCATGCCTCACCCGCGCCGGGTGGTCGTCGTTGGCCCCTCGCACTTCATTGCCTTCCCCGGGCTGGCGACGCCGGGTACGGAAAGCCTGGCCACCCCGCTTGGGGTCATCGCCGCGGATGTCGAGCTGACGGCGATGGCTGAGGCCCATCCGGCGGTCGTTCCCAACCGGGTGGCTCACGCCCGGGAACACAGCATTGAGGTGCAGCTTCCGTTCTTGCAGGTCGTACTCGGTGAGTTTTTCGTGCTTTCCCTGTTGACGGGCGCGGTTGAACCGGAAACGGTGGCGGTGCTCCTCGACGAATTGATCGAGAACGAGGAGATCGTTGCCGTGATCAGCTCCGATCTCTCCCACTACCTCGACTACGAGGCGGCCCGGGTCCGCGACACGCGTTCGGCCCGGGCCATCGTTGCCCTGCGTCCCGACGATCTTGCCTGGGGGGACGCCTGCGGCTTGACCGGCGTTCAGGCTGCGCTGCTGGTGGCCGGGGACCGGGGTTGGGGGTGTTCTTTGGTCGACCTGCGGTCGTCCGGTGATACGGCCGGGGATCGCAACTCCGTCGTTGGCTACGGTTCGTTTGTCATTGGTCCGGCCCGCTGAGATCGCCGAGCCGGACGGGAAGCATGCGTCCACCCCAGGAGCCCGGGCCGGCCGGGTCGAACACGCCGGCACAGGTCGTCCCGCACGCCGAACACCTACCTTCGCGATCGAGGCCCCACCGCTCGAGTGTATGCCGGCGGCGGGCTATGACGACCGTTCCGCACAGGTGGCAGCGGGTCGTCTGACCAACCGGGTCGATCACGTTGCCGGTATAGGTGTAGCGCAAGCCGTTGCCCAATCCGATCTCCCGGGCCCGGCTGAGCGTTTCCGGGGGAGTGGGCGCCCGGTCGCGCATCTTGAAATCGGGATGAAAGGCGGTGAAGTGCAGCGGTACGTCGGCTCCGAGTTGGTTAACGACCCACGAGGTCAGCCGGTTGATTTCCTCATTCGAGTCATTCAATTCGGGAATCAGCAGGGTGGTTATTTCCAGCCACACGTCGGTTTCGTCGTGGAGGTATTGCAGCGTCTCCAGGACCGGCTGTAGGTGGCCGGCGCACATTCGCTTGTAGAACTGCTCGCTGAACGCTTTCAGGTCCACGTTGGCGGCATCCATGTGCTCGTAGAACTCTGCCCGTGGTTCAGGACACACGTACCCGGCGGTTACCGCCACCGTGCAGACTCCGAGCGCGTGGCAAGCTTGTGCCACATCGACGGCGTATTCGTGGAAGATGACGGGATCGTTATAGGTGAACGCGACGCTTTGGCATCCGTAGGTGGCTGCCGCCCGGGCGATCTGCTCTGGGGTGGCTTGATCGGTGAGCTTGTCGAACTCGCGAGCTTTGGATATGTCCCAGTTCTGGCAGAAGCGGCAGGCGAGATTGCATCCGGCGGTTCCAAACGAAAGCACGGGCGTCCCGGGGAGGAAGTGGTTGAGCGGTTTCTTCTCGATGGGATCGATGCAGAATCCCGAAGACCGACCGTAGGTGGCGAGCACGATCCTGTCATCGAGTCTGGCCCGCACGAAGCACAGTCCCCGTTGCCCCTCCCGAAGCTTGCAATACCGGGGGCATAGGTCGCATTGCAACCGCCCGTCTCCGAGCATATGCCAGTAGCGCGTGTCGACCACCGTCCCGGGCGGTCCAAGCGACTGTGGGTCCCCGGTCATGGCAGGTGGTCGAATCGCCATAACCCGGTCTGCCGGGCTGCTACGAATGCAGCGTCGAGCTCGTCTCGTGATACCCGGCGATCGATATCTGCATAGCGGGGGTTACCGGGTACCCGATGCTCAGGCCGATATTGGCCCATGATGTTGATGTAGGTGTTGGGAGAAATCTCCTCCGCCAGCCATTGGAGGATGGCGGTCGTCTCGGCTCCCTGCCCGGGCATCACGAGATGTCTTACCAGCAACCCGCGCTGGGCCAGGCCATCCGGGCCAAGCCGGAGATCGCCGACCTGGCGGTGCATCTCGGCGATGGCTCTCCTGGCCACTTGCGGATAGTCTCGTGCTCGCGCCAGCCGCCGGGCGGTCTCCGGTTTCCAGAACTTGAAATCGGGCATGTAGATATCGACCAGACCGTTCATCAAGTGAAGCGAAGCGAGGCCGTCATAGGCGCTGGTGTTGTAAACCAGCGGGACGCAGAGTCCGCCCGGGATGGCTACCGCCAACGCCTCGACGATATGCGGGGCAACGTGCTCGGGCGTCACAAGATTGATGTTGTGGCATCCGGCTTCCTGCAGGCCGAGCATCAGTTCTGCCAGCCCGAATGCGTCGAGCTCCCGGCCGGTTGGCGAGGAAGAGATGTCCCGGTTCTGGCAGAACACGCAAAACAGGTTGCAGGAGGAAAAGAAGATGGTTCCCGAACCGCCCGTCCCGCGCAGGCAATCTTCCTCTCCAAAGTGGGCAAAGGCGGCCGCCACCCGGACGTGCCGTCCAATTCGGCACAGTGGCACATCCTCACCGGATCGATCGACACCACAGTCTCGGGGGCACGCCCGGCAGTGTTTCAGTTCCGCCAGCGCCTCCTTGACTTTGGCGTCCATACCGCCGCGGTGATGCACCGTCACATAGGCAGGTTCGTATTTGGTGAGCAACGGGCCCACTTCTTCCCGGGTCGATCCCGACCTTCTCCATCAAGCGTACCGGTAGCCGGGTCGTGTGGATGAGACAATTCGATCCATGAGAGTTCCGGTCCCACTGACCAACCAGGGGACTAGTCCTCACGACGGTCGGCAGGTTGTGTCTTTCCGACTACTCGGAGTGGTCATAGAGTGCGCAGAGCAATGGCGGCAGGGTCTCCTGGTGGGACCGGCCACCACCCTTTTGGGAGGCGGGGCGCTTTGGGGGCGCAGCGAGACCCGGGTTTATCCCGGGTTTTGCTGATTAGGCGTCTATCGACAATAGCCCGGCCAGGTGCTCGAACTGCTTGACCTGGTTGTAGATCTGCGCAGACACACGAAGCAACAGGTGCGGCCACTTCGGCCATGCGTTGACAGGAACCTCGATGTGGTGATCTTCCCATAACCTCTCCTGCAGATCTGGTGAGGAGAAGTGGTGGTGAGGGCCGGAGGCATCCGGCACGGGCACGGCGGCCATAGACCCGAGCATTCCGTCTGGTGCTGGTGGGTTGATGCCGAGTGCCCGGATGAGAAGGTCGCGGGCGGCAAGGGCCTGTTCATGATTGTGGCGCATCAACTCGGGCCAGCCTCCCGGGAGCAGGGAAGCCATGGTCTCGATGGCGACCGGGATGGCTAGGTGGGCAGTGGGGTCGGTCGTGCCGGTCCAGTCGAACAGGAGACGAAACCGCGAACGGTCGGTTCGCAACGAGTTGGCGCCGTGACTGATGACCGTCGGAAGGATGCCCGCCTGTCGATCGCGCCGAACCTGCAGGAAAGCGGCGCCCTTGGGAGCGCACATCCACTTGTGGGCGTTGGCCGTGTAATAGGCAGCCCCGATGGTATCGATGTCGACGGGGGTCATCCCCGGGGCATGAGCTCCATCTACCAGCGTGTCGATGCCGTGCTCGGCCATCTCCTGCACGATCGATTCGATCGGGAATAGGAGGGCGGTCGGACTGGTCACGTGATCTACCAAGAGCAGGCGAGTGCGAGGGCTCACTCTGTCGAGGATGGCAGTCACCACTTCTTCCGGTGCACTGATCGGAAAAGGGACGTTGGCCGTGACCACACGGGCTCCGGAGCGCTCGGCCGCCAGAACGGCCGCGTTCCGGCATGCGTTGTAGGCGTGGTCGGTGATGAGAATTTCGTCACCTGATTCGAACTCGAGCGAACGAAGCACCGTGTTGACCCCGGTCGTAGCATTTGGCATGAATGCCAGGTCGTCAGGATCTGCGCCGACGAATGCCCCCAATGCTGATCGGGCGTGATCGGCCAACTCCTCGAGTTGGCGGAAGAACAGCACCGGTTCTCTTTCCATGCGGGCCCGTATCGCCGACTGGTATTCGAGGACGGGCCGAGGGCTGGCGCCGAAGGAACCGTGGTTCAAGAACACAACATCGGGATCGAGCACCCACAGGTCGGTCATCTGATGATCCATTCTGATCAGATCACCAGGTGGGTCGGGAGATCGGCCACCGTCGGCGCTCCGCACAGGGCCAAGGCGTTCTCCACCTCTGCCCTCAGGATTTCGAGCACGTTGTACGTTCCCGTTTCACCGGCAACGGCCAGGCCCCACAGCACCGGTCGGCCCACCAGCACCGCCCGGGCGCCCAACGCAAGGGCTTTGACGACATCGGTGCCGCGGCGGACCCCACCATCGAGGAACACTTGGCAGCTGCCTTCGACTGCTGTCGCGATGGCGGGGAGTGCATCGATCCCGGCGATGGCGGTATCGAGCTGCCGTCCTCCATGATTGGACACCACGATCCCGGCCACGCCCGCGTCGACGGCCCGAAGTGCATCGTCTGCCCGCAGAACGCCTTTGACAACGATGGGTAGGTCGGTGATCGTCCGGAGCCATTCGACGTCGTTCCAGGTGAGTGACGCATCGAAGTTGTCGTGAATGTAGGCGAAGAACCCACCCTCTTGATGGCCCTGGGTGATCTCAGTGAAATTGCTCATCGTGAGGTCGGAGGGGTCAAAACCAGACCGGGTCAGGTTTTCGCGGAGCCCCGGAACGGGGAGGTCGACGGTGAGCATCAGGGCCTGGTAGCCGGCCGCTTCGACTCGACGAATGAGGTGTTCGCTGATCGCCCGATCCTTGAACATGTACAGTTGAAACCACGTGTTGGCGCCGGTCCCGGCAACCTCTTCAATCGAGTACGTAGACAGACTGCTCAAGACCTGGGTAATCCCGGCTCGGGCAGCGGCCCGGGCGATAGCCAGTTCGCCATCGGAGTGCGCAAGCCGGGCCATGGCGGTCGGGGCGATCATTACCGGCATCGATTCTCGGTGACCCAGCACCTCAATCGATGCGTCCACCTCGGAAACGTCAACCAGGACTTGCGGGCAAAGCCGTAGCCGTTCAAAGGCGTCCCGGTTGTCGCGAAGCGAGAGATTGTCCGCTGATCCGCCCGCGTAGTATTCAAAGAGCGGAGCCTCCATGCTCCCGGCCGCGGCAGCTTCGTAGTCGAAGAGATTCA
>JAHEDM010000151.1 GCA_024641205.1 Actinomycetes bacterium | reverse complement strand
TTGCGAGCAGCTGCGACGACCAGATCGCCTTCTTTGAGATGGAAATCCTGATCGGGAATGTGGGTTGTGCCTTCTCTTCTGACGGCGGCCACCCGGAAACGATCCTCGATTTCCAGGTCCGCCACCGTGAGGTTTTCGGCGGCGGCGCCGAGCCGCATATCAACAATCTCCGTTTCGCCATCTTCAAAGGTCACATGGAATCTGAATTCCTCTTCGACGACCTGCTCGTAGACCACCTTCGCAATCAACTTGGAGGCCGGGATATACGCAACGTCGAGTTCTCGATACGCCCGTTCCCGGTTTGGGTCATCGAGGCGGGCAATGGTCTTGGGAACCATGAAGACTTCTTTGGCCAGCTGGACCGCCATGAGGTTGGCATTGTCTGAGTCGGTGACCGCCACGAAGGCATCGGCGTACTCGATGCCGGCCTCTTTCAATACCCCAACGTCGTAGGCAAGTCCGAGATGCACTGAACCGTTGAAAGTCGTGCCGAGCTCTTCGAGTGCGCTTCTCGAGTAATCGACCACGGAAACGTCGTGACCATGGTCGGCGAGCTCATGAGCCAAGTCGCCTCCGACTCGACCCGATCCGGCAATGACGATGCGCATCCCCAAGATGATAGAGATGTCGCGAACGAGGTACCTTCACCGTCTCCAGAGGTTGCGGGTGAAGAGCAGGACCACCGGAAAGATCTCCAACCGGCCGGCGATCATCAAGAAGGACAAGAGCCACTTCCCCGCGTCGGGAATGGCCAGGTAATTGCTGGTCGGGCCGACCGCGCCCAGTCCAGGACCGATGTTGCCGAGAGAAGAAGCGACCGCGGAAGCCGAGGTCACCAGGTCGAGATCGGATGACATCAGGCCGAGTACGACCGTTCCGGACATGAACAGGAACATATAGAACAGGAAGAAGGTCTGGATGCTCTCCATGACGGAGTCAGACACGGTTTCCTTTCCGAATCGCGTTACGAAGATTCCGCGCGGATGAACGATTCGGCGGAGATCGGCCGAGGCCGCTTTCGTCAAGACGGCAATCCGGAACGTCTTGACCCCCCCGGCAGTTGACCCGGCCATCCCGCCCAGGAACATGAGGCCTACGGCCAAGATCTGCACGCCCGGCACCCACGAACCAAAATCGGCTGTTGCGAAACCAGTCGTTGTCATCAGGGAAGTGGTCGTGAAGAGGGCATCTCGAAGGTAGGGCTCGAACGGGCCGCTCCCGATGATGGCGATGGTCACAACCGTCGTCGCTCCAAGAAGGAGGGCGGCATACAACCGGAACTCCACGTTACGGACGTATTGGATGGGTGCCCGCAAAGCTCGAAAGTGCAAAGCGAATGAGGCGCCCGCCAGGAACATGAACAGGATGATGACCCACTGCGTGTATGGGCTGAAACCGGAGATCGACGAAGCCTCGGTCCCGAACCCTCCCGTCGACATCGTGGTCATGGCGTGCGCGACCGCCTGGAAGGGGTTCATGTCTCCCAAGGCGAGCAAGATCGTCTGGAGAGCTGTGAAGCCGACGTAGACATACCACAAGCGCTTGGCCGTTTCCCGGAAACGGGGGGTCAGTCGGTCGGGTTTATGACCGGGTGATTCGGCTTTGGCAAGCTGCACCCCACCCACGCCCAGCAGCGGCAGGATTGCAATCGACAGGACAATGATTCCCATTCCGCCGATCCACTGTGTCTCGGCCCGCCAGATCAGGATGCCGTGGGAAAGCAGCCCCGGGTCGGGTACGACGGAGGCGCCGGTGGTGGTAAACCCGGCGGCAGTCTCGAAGAACGCGCCCGTCACCGTGTCGATCGATCCGGTCAGGAGATAGGGGAGCGTCCCGAAAGCAGCCATCGCGAACCAGGCCAACCCGACCGCGGCAAAACCCTCCTTTGCGGTTATTTTTCCGTGCCGGCCAACAACCCGCCATCCCAGTGCGCCGAAACTGATGGTGATGGCTGCTGCTATCAGGATCTGGAACGCTTCGGTGGTTTCCCGGTAGAAAAGAGCGACTACCGCAGGCGGCACCATGGCGGCGCCTGCCCCGGCTACGACCGCCCCGACAATGTAGGACAGCCTCTGCAACATCGGGAACCGTTCAGGCTGCGGCGTTCGAATCCCGCCTCGTCGCCGAATCGCACGCATTAGTGCTGCGCCCCCCACATACGATCACGTCCTGCAATCTGCCCGAAGAGCAGACGCCCTCGACGCCCCTGGCTTCGTCCTCCGCCTCGACGCATCTCTTCCGACGCGCCTTCGTTGTGCGTCCTGCCCTTGGGGCAGACGTCCTTTGCCAGACGACGCCGATGGCTCGGCATTACGAAGACCGTATGTGCGAGACACAGCACTAGGTGAACAACCTCTCCACTTCGTGGATGGCATCGGGTAGTGCGAAGAAGATCAGATGGTCTCGGGGTTCGATGATGGTCTCGCCGTCCGGCACCATCGCCCGATTGCTACGCAACAGACCGCCGATGACGGCATCTTCGGGCAGAGCAAGCTCTCGGACCGCCTTTCCGACCAAACGGGCGTGTGGTTCGGCTTCGATCTCGATCGCTTCCGCGTCCGTATCTTTGAAGGTTGCCACCGAGTGGATGAGCCCACGGCGCACGAAACGGAGGATGGCATTTGCCGCCGCCAGCCGGCTTGACACGGCCGCGTCGATTCCGCGTCCCGAGAGCAACGCCACGTAGTCAATGCGAGAAAAGCGGGCGACGGTTGTTGCCATTCCCTGGGCCTTGGCGACCAGGCAGGCGACGATGTTCACTTCGTCCCAACCGGTAAGGGCCAGCAGCATGTCGCGTTCGCTCGGGTCAAAATCGGCGTACGTCTCCGGGTCGGTTGGATCTCCACACACAAACAACGGTCGAGCGTATTGCTCGGCCAGCGTGCGGCAACGGTCGCGATCGGCATCAACCACGATGACGTCGAATCCCTCGTTGACGATGTGCTCAACACTGCGGACGGCCAGGCGGGTCGTTCCAACAATGAATACACGGCGAATCGGATGGTGGGCCAGCCCGATGAGCGACCCAACCCGGTGGGCATTCTCAGCCGTGACCATGATGAGAATGTGGTCGCCTTCCTCGATCACCGATCCGCCGTGTGCAACCGTGGTCACGCCATCTCGCACCACCGCGGTGAGTACCCAGTCCCAATCGGTCAGCTCGCGAGATTCGGCGAGAGAGCGACCTGCCAGTATCGAGGCGCTTTGCACGGTGCCACCGATGAGGGACAGCTGCCCGTTGGCGAACTCGACGAGGTCCGAAACCCCGGCTTGTCGAACGAGACCTACCAGCTCGCGGGCGCCGGCCTCGCCGGTGTTGATCACAACGTCTACGCCGAGAGTCTCGAGGCCTTCGTGGAGGCTGGGATCTTCTACCCGGGCAACCGTGCGTTTGACCCCCAATCCTTTTGCGGTGTGGCAGGCGAGGATGTTGGCGCCGTCGTTGTCCGACACGGCGATCAGAAGATCGGCCTTCTCGACCTCGGCTTCCAGCAGAACGCTCTGGCTGGAACCGTTTCCGGTTATCACCAAAGCGTCGTGGTTCTCTTGGACTTCAGCGGCCCTTTTCCGGTCCGCCTCAATAATGACCACGTCCTGGCCTTCGCCGGAGAGGCGCTCGGCGAGGGACGAACCTACCGCTCCTGCCCCAACAATCACGATTCTCATGCGTTTCCTTGCCGAGTGATCGACAAGGGTAGCTCTCGCGTCCCACAGGCCAAGCCCAGATCGCCCTGCATCGTTACACTTCCCCGCATGATCAACGAATTGGGAAGGCAAGCACGGGCGGCGGGCCGGGTGCTGGCCGGATTGACCGGTCAAACGAAACGTGAGCTGCTGCTTACCATGGCAGATGAGGTGCAGCGGCACGTCTCCCCGATCCTGTCGGCCAATGGTGACGACATGGCACAGGCACGTTCCGAAGGCGTTTCCGGTGCCTTGTTGGACCGCTTGCTGCTCACCGAGGACCGGGTCCGAGCCATGGCAGACGGGTTGCGGTCGGTTGCTCGTCTCCCCGATCCGGTCGGCATGATCACCGGAGGCTGGACGCTGCCCAACGGGATCCGCCTCCAACGCGTGCGGGTTCCGCTTGGTGTGATTGCCGTCATTTATGAAGCGCGTCCGAATGTCACTGCCGACGCAGCCGGGCTCTGCTTGAAATCGGGCAACTCGGCCCTGTTGCGAGGATCGTCCTTCGCGCTTCGATCGAACACCTCCATCGGCGCAGCTCTGCAGGTTGCGCTGACCTCGCATGGGTTGCCTGCCGGAGCCGTCCAGGTCATGGAGGACACGTCCCGGGAAGGCACCAAGGCGTTGATGCAAGCCAAGGAGTGGGTCGACCTCCTTGTGCCGCGCGGCGGTCCCGGATTGATTGCTGCGATCGAGGCGGATGCAACAGTTCCGTTCGTGATCGACGGCGCAGGCAATTGCCACGTCTATGTCGATGCGGCCGCGGATCTGGCTATGGCCGGGCGGATTGTCTTCAATGCCAAGGTACAACGTCCGGGTGTTTGTAATGCTGCCGAGTCGTTGGTCATTCACGAAGCGGTGGCCGAAGAATTCCTTCCGGGCATGGCCCGCCGGCTCAGCGAAGCTGGTGTTGAGCTGCGCGGTGATGAACGCGCCTGCTCGCTGGCAGACGAGCTAGTCCCCGCCACCGAAGACGATTGGGGTACCGAATACCACGACATGATCATGTCGGTACGGGTGGTCGGCGACCTCGACGCGGCGATCGATCACATTCTCACCTACGGCACGGGGCACACGGAGGCGATTGTCACCAACGACGTCTCGGCGGCAACCAGGTTCACGCGGGAGATCGACGCGGCTGCCGTCATGGTCAACGCGTCGACTCGGTTTACGGACGGCGAGCAGTTCGGATTCGGGGCCGAGATCGGAATATCGACCCAGAAGCTCCACGTACGGGGGCCGATGGGCCTCGAAGCTCTCACCTCGGAGCGTTACATCTTGTTTGGCGACGGCCAGGTTCGGCAATGACTGAGGCCGGTTTCGACAGCCCGGCCGCCGTGCAAACGGGCTTGCGCCGCTTCGACTACCTGGCCGACGACCGGATTGCCCAGGTCGTCTTCCTGGCCGACCGGCTCGGGAAACCGATCCTGGTGGAAGGACCGGCCGGCGTCGGCAAGACCGAGCTGGCCAAGGCTCTGGCAGCGATGGCCGGCCGTAGGCTGATCCGCCTGCAGTGTTACGAGGGTCTCGACGAGTCGAAGGCCCTCTACGAGTGGAACTACAAGAAGCAGTTGCTGAGGATCCAGGCGGATACGAGCACCGCATGGAGTGAGCTGGAGGAGGACATATTCTCCGAGGAGTTTCTCCTTCCCCGGCCGCTTCTCGAGGCTATCCGGTCGGCAGAGCCGGTGGTGCTGCTCATCGATGAAGTCGATCGGGTCGAAGTCGAGACGGAAGCGCTCATGCTTGAAGTGCTTTCCGATTTCCAGGTCTCGATTCCCGAGCTGGGAACGGTGGTGGCTGCCACCCAACCCCTAGTCGTGCTGACGTCAAACAATACGCGCGAGCTGTCTGAGGCCCTGAAGCGACGCTGTCTCTTCCTCCATATCGAATACCCATCGGTGGAAAGGGAGAAGGAGATCTTGATGGCCAGGGTCGAAGGTTTGAGCGATCAGCTTGCCGATCAAATCGCCAGACTGGTGCGGAGTGTTCGCAACTTCCAGCTCAGGAAGCCTCCCTCCGTGAGCGAATCGATCGACTGGGCGCGCACGCTCCTGGCCCTGGGTGTCGATGAAGTCGAACCGGATACCGCGCAGGGGACACTGCACGTGCTGCTCAAGTATCAGGACGACATCGACAAGGTCTCCCGCGATCTCAGGTCGGTTCCTTCGGACACCGTTGGCACGTGATGCTCGGCTTGCTCACCGGGTTCATTCAAGAACTCCGTGAGTCGGGGATACCGATCTCGATGGTTGAAGCGATCGACGCCGCCGAGGCACTTCGCTTTACCGATCTGAGCGATCGCCAGGCATTCAAAGCGACACTCGGAGCCACCCTCGTCAAGAACGCTCGTCACTATGAAGCATTCGAGACCGCCTTCGAAGTCTATTTTGCGTTGCTGCGGCCCGCGCCGGGCGAAGACGCCGATGATCAATCACCACAAGCGCGTCCGAGCCAGGGCCCTGTTTCAGATGACGGCGGCGGCGGGGGAGAGGCAGATCTTGATGCCCTCATTGAAGCCCTCAGGCGGGCTCTCTCCGAAGGCAACCATGGGCTGCTCCGGGCCGTGGCCCGCCGTTCCGTCGGGCGGTTGGCCGGCATGGAACGAGGCAGGCCGGTGGGGGGGACCTACTACCTGTACCGCACGTTGCGTCGTCTCGATATCGACAACATCCTGGCTCAATTGATGGAGGCGGCCCAGGCGCCACCAGAGATGACGGCCCTCGAACAGCGGCTCCTTCGGGAGGAGTATGAGGAGCGCATCGAGGATTTCCGTGAGGAAGTACGGGCCGAGATTCGCCGGCGGTTGGTGGCCGACCGGGGCCGGGAGGCGGTTGCGAAAACATTGCGCCGACCGCTGCTGGAAGACACCGACCTCATGCACGCAACCCGAGAAGAACTGGCGCAGATAAGTCAGGTGATCCATCCCTTGACCCGCAAACTGGCTGCGAGGCTGGCACAGCGGCGCCGGCGGGGACGGCGCGGGCGGCTCGACTTCCGGCGCACGGTGCGGCGCTCTCTTTCAACGGGAGGCGTCCCGATGGAACCGC
>JAHEDM010000150.1 GCA_024641205.1 Actinomycetes bacterium | reverse complement strand
GGCGGGCTATCGATTCTTTGCTCAATCGGACTTCTCCGGCTGCCGATACCGCGTAGGTGGGTTCCAGGGAATCCTTTGCGGAAAAGCCAGAAAACCCCTGCCGGTGTGGACCGGTCAATATGCTCGATAAGACCAGTACTTCGCAATGGCACGAAACCGAGAAGCGCCTCCGCTCGGCAGTCGAGGCCGCCGAAGAGGCCAGCCGTTCGAAATCGCAGTTCCTGGCCGAAGTCAGCCATGAGATCCGGACCCAGTTGGCGGGCATTCTGGGCATGGCCCAGGTGACCCTCGAAACCAAGCTCACTCCTCAACAGCGTGAGTACATCGATCTGGTTACCTCGTCCGCCGATGCTCTGCTCACGGTGGTCAACGACTTGCTCGACCTATCCAAGATCGAGGCGGGGCACCTCAAGGTCGAGAAGATGCCGTTCAGTCTTCGAGACAACCTTCGCGACACCGTGACCTCAATGGTTGTGACCGCAGAAGAGAAGAACCTCGGACTCGAGTTGAGCATCGCCGACGGCGTGCCGGACCTGGTTGTCGGCGATCCCGGTCGCTTGCGCCAGATCGTGATCAACCTGATCGGCAATGCGGTGAAGTTCACCGAAGAAGGGGGCGTTTCGGTAACGGTTGAGAAGCCGGAGTTGGGCTCATCCGAATCGTCTATTCATTTGCAGGTAGCAGACACAGGATCTGGGATTCCGGCGGACAAGCTCGAGGCAATCTTCGAGGCATATGAACAAGCCGACAACCCAACCGGTGGCCGCTCGGTAGGGACGGGACTGGGATTGTCCATCTCTCGTCAACTCGTGCAGATCATGGGGGGAAGAATTTGGGCCGTTAGCGAAGTGGGGCACGGCAGCACTTTTCACGTCATGCTTCCGCTGGCCTTTGGCGCTGCCGAGCCGGTAGCGCCGTTATCGAGGAGGCAATCGGACCTCGAAGGTTTGCCGATTCTCGTTGTGGCAGACAACCCCGTCAACCATGACAAACTGCTTCGGGCGATTGGCGCAACCGGCATGGAGCCTACGGCAGTGTCGAGCCCGGCTGAGGCGTTTGCAGCGCTGGCCCAAGCTCGCGTCTCGGACCGACCCTTTGCTCTGACGGTGTGTGATCTCAACGGTGACGGCATGGACTTCGCCGCATCACTGCGAAAGGACGCCGACCTGGCCGCTATGCATGTGATGGTGCTCACCTCGATGGGACAGCGCGGCGACGCAGCGATGTGTCGGGATCTGAATGTGGCGGGCTACCTGACCAAACCGATTCCGGCCGAAGACGTTCGGCTGGCAATCGAGGCAGTGATAGACGGGCCTTCGCCGCTTGACCTCACCGTTCTGGTCACCAAACATTGGCTACGGGAACGGCGGCGCCATCTGGACATTCTGGTTGTCGACGACAGCCCAACCCATCGTATGGTTGCACGACGACTTCTCGCGCGGCGCGGTCACCGGGTGTCGGTTGAGGCAAGCGGGAGAGAGGGCGTCGCGGCCACTAAAGCCCATCGTTTTGACGTAATCCTGCTCGACCTGTGGATGCCCGGCATGGGCGGATTCGAGACGGCCGCGGCCATCCGTGCCGCCGAAGAGAGGGACGAGCGCGTCCCGATCATCGCCATGAGCGCAGATACGGTGTCGGAACTCACCGAAAACCTCGCAGACGCGGACATGGACGGTCTCATTGCCAAACCATTCCAAGTTCCTCAATTGCTCAGCACCATCGAGCACCTCATCGAAGATGAGTGAATCGCTCTTCACCGAACTGCATGCGCTTCCCGGTGTTCGGCCTTCTTTGGAGCCCTGAATCCGTGGTAGGGCCTTTTGGCCCTACCACCCGGCAAGGTCCGCCTGTAATCATTTGACCAAGGAATCACCCCGATCGGCAGCGGCGCGGAGACCGGCGGCGGAATCCGATGCTAGAAGCGTCAGTCGGGGTGCTTCTTTGGGGCAAAGCGCTCAGCGCGGACGGTCCGGATCCAGCCACCTCGCGAACCAATCGATCGTACGCGCCGCGACTTCGTTCAAAGCGCCCCTTTCTTCGAAGAGGTGCCCGGCACCCGGTACGACCGAAACCTCCCATGGGCCCGAGAGCTCCTCGGCGGCAGACCTGTTGAGGTCGAGAACCGCCGCATCGCGACTGCCCACAATGAGGAGAACGGGTACGGTCACTTCCGACAGACGGGGCCCAGCCAAGTCGGGCCGGCCGCCCCGGCTGACAACGGCGCCCTGCCTGCCGATACTTGCCAGGAGAGCCGCGGCAGCACCGGTGCTGGCTCCGAACAACCCAATCGGCACATCGGGCACTCCGGATGAGCCACTCAGCCAATCCAGGGCGGCGCGCAGACGGTCGGCCAGGAGCCCGATATCGAAAACGTTTGCTCGATTCATTGCTTCCTCGTCGGTGAGCAGATCGAACAGCAGCGTGCCGAAGCCCGCGGTGTTGAGCGCGTCGGCCACGGCCTGGTTCCGTGGACTGTTGCGGCTGCTGCCGCTGCCGTGGGCGAAGACGACGAGGCCGTGAAGAGCCGATGGGACCGTTAGGAGCCCAGGCAACCGGCCGTCCTCGGCGGGAACCCACACGTCTCTGCGGGTTATGGTATGAATCAGCCGGTTTTCTTCGAGCAACCGGACCACCTCTTCGTCGCTGGTCTGGCGAAAATCGGTGTACCACTGCCCAACGGCCCCGAAGTCCCACGGCGTTTCGAGGGCGATCACTTCGTCGGCTTCCTCACGGAGCGCGTGGGCGGTTTCCCGGGCGGAAACCGGCACGGCGAGGATCAAGCGGGACGGTCCTCGCGTGCGCAGAACCCGCAAAGCGGCCCGGGCCGTGTAGCCGGTTGCCAGGCCATCATCGATCACGAAGACGTTTCTTCCCGCTACCGGTAGCGGATCTTGTTTTCCCCGATAGGCCACTACTCGCCTGGTGAGTTCTTCGGCTTCGCGCGTCTCGACCTCTGCCAGCTCGGGCCCGGTCACGCCCAACAGGTCGACTAATTGGTCGTTGAGGGCCCGGGTACCGTCCTCGCCGATGGCTCCGATCCCGAGCTCAGGCCGACCGGGAGCTCCCAGTTTTCGCACGACCACCACGTCGAGGGGCGCATCGAGGAGGCGAGCCACCTCGGCGGCAACCACCACCCCACCGCGCGGCAGTCCAATGATCACCGGGTCGGCAATTCCTTCTTCGAGCAGGAATGCTCCGAGGCGCCGACCGGCGTCGATCCTGTCACGAAAGGACATGCTTATAGCTTGCCGTCGAATGGTCCTTGGTGCCAGGGCCGGATTACCCATTGCGGGCCTCCCGGCTCTTGGACTAGCTTGGGGGGGACGATCCGAGCGAGGGAGGGGAACCCAGTGGATTCGCGTGCCAGCGTCCTCGAATGCCGCGACCTCAAGAAGTCTTATGGTGACAACGCCGCGGTCAAGGGCGTTGGGTTCCACATCGCCGAAGGAGAAACCTACGGTTTGCTCGGCCCGAACGGGGCGGGCAAGACCACGACTATCTCGATGGTCACCGGGCTCCTGGAACGAGACAGCGGCGAGGTGTTCGTCAATGGGCTTCCCCTGACCACTACCAGCATCGACGCAAAACGGGAGATCGGGCTGGTGCCCCAGGATCTAGCCATCTATCCGGATCTGACTGCCAGGGAAAACCTGATCTTCTTTGGCAAGTTGTATGAGATGTCCGGCAGCGACCTCAAGAAGCGGGTCGATGAAGTGCTGGAAATCATCGGATTGACCGATCGGGCCGGTGACCGGACGGAGGAATATTCGGGAGGAATGAAACGGCGACTCAACATCGGTCTTGGGCTACTCCACCAGCCGCGACTGTTGCTTCTAGACGAGCCGACCGTCGGGGTCGACCCGCAGAGCCGCAACGCCATCCTGGAAAGCGTTGAGCAGTTGAGCGGAGAGGGGATGGCCGTGCTTTACACCACCCACTACATGGAGGAAGCCGAACGCCTCTGCGACCGGGTGGGCATCATCGATCTGGGAGAGATCAAAGCCGAGGGAACTCGTCGTGAGCTCGTCCAACTGGTCGGCCAGCACGACCGTATACGATTGCAGGCCACCGGCCCGTGTGCAGCAGGGGTTGAAGCGCTCGCCTCGCTGGCGGCCGTGCGGGAGGCGGGTGTACGGGACGGCGGCATCGAGATGTTGGTCGACAACGCCGACCGTTGGCTGGCAGAGATTCTGGGGAAGGTGAGTGGAGCCGGCGTGGGCATCAGCTCGGTCGACGTCGAGGAGCCCAACCTCGAATCGGTGTTTCTCCACCTCACCGGTCGAGCGCTGAGGGACTGAATCATGCGGCAGGCATGGACCATCGCCTCAAAGGATCTCAGGCTCCGGGTCCGCGACCGGTCGGCCTTCATCGTCGGCATCATCGCCCCTCTCGGCCTGGCTGCCATCTTCAGCTCGATCTTCACCCCGATCGAGAACTTCGATTTCACAGCAACCTACGCGGTGGTCGATGAAGACGGCGGCCAGGTGGCCGCCCAGTTTGTGCAGTTGCTGGAGCAATTCGGCCAAACCGCCGGTGTTGAGATTGAAGCGGTCGGCTCCCGGGCGGAAGCCGTCGACCTGGTCGACGTCGAGCCGTTCAGCAGCGAGGAAGGGGCCGATGCCGCCTTCGTGATCCCTCCCGGGTTCTCGCAGGCGGTGGAGTCCGACCAGCCGGCGGGACTGGAAGTGCTCAGTGGCCAGGGTGGGATCGGAGCAGGCGTAGCCGTGTCCTTTGCCGAGCAGTTCGCCAGCGAATTGACCTATGCCCGCGTCGCCGTGGCCTCGGTGGAGAACCTCGGCGGCACCGATGACCGGTTTGCGGCCGGACTGCGGGCCCTCGCCATCCCGCCCCCCGTCAACCTGGTCGATCTCGAAGCGACCAACAAGGAGTTGGCAGGCAAGACGTTCTACGCGGCCGGCCTGGCCATCTTTTTCTTGTTTTTCACGGTTCAGTTCGGCGTCAACAGCCTGCTGGAGGAGCGGCAGGCCGGAACCCTCGGCCGGCTCATGGCCGCCCCCATGCGCCGGTCGTCGATCATCGCCGGCAAGGCGATCATGGCGTTCATCCTCGGCCTGATCAGCATGGTGGTGCTGGTGGTAGCTACCACGCTGCTGTTCGGCGCCGACTGGGGTAATCCCCTCGGTGTGCTGTTGCTGGTGGTGGGTGGGATTATCTCGGCATTGGGGATCATGGCCGTCGTTGCGGCCTTCGCCAGGACGCCCGAGCAAGCCGGTAACTACTCCTCGATGGTGGCCGTGATCCTCGGCTTCCTCGGCGGCACCTTCTTCCCGGTCGGGCAAGCCGGAGGCATCCTGGCCGATCTGCGATTCATCACGCCGCACGCCTGGTTCATGCAGGGACTTGGTGATCTGTCGGCAGGCAATGTTGCCGACGTACTCCCGGCGGTGGGCGCGCTGCTTCTGTTCGGGCTGGTGACGGGTTCCATCGCCTTGTTGGTGATGAGGAAAGGTTTGCGCGCATGAAGGCATTCACGATCGCCGGAATCAATCTGCGCCGGTTCGTTCGTGACCGCTCCAACGTGTTCTGGGTGTTGGTCTTCCCGATCCTCCTCATCCTGGTGCTTGGGGCCGCGTTTGGAGGCAGTTCTGACCCTCGCCTGGGGGTGTACGAAGCTGGGGACGGTGAGCTGTCCGGCGGTCTGGTTTTGCTGCTCGAGGAGCAGTCCGGCATGCAGGTGGTCGGCTTCGAGTCTCGAGACGACCTCGTGGCCACCGTCGAACGCGGTGAAGTGGAAGCCGGATTGATCATCCCGGCCGACTACGACGCCGGCCTGCAGGCCGGTCGGTCGGTAGTAGTGGAGCTGGCGATCCGCAGTGCAGAAGACGCCCAGGGAATCCGGGGGAATGTGCAATCTGCCTTGACCCAACAGAGCGGCGTGTTGCGCGCCGCTGCTTTCGTGCAGGCAGAAGGGGCAGGGACCTTCGCGGATGGGCTTGATGTTGCTGCTGCTACCGGGGAGAACATCCCTGACGTGACCGTCACCGTCAGTTCGGTCGGGGAGCAGATCGGTTACTTCCAGCTCGGGCGGTTCGACGCCAGTGCCCAGGCGGAATTATTGCTCTTCATGTTCCTCACCTCGTTGACCGCCTCGGCGGCATTGATCCAGACCCGCCGGCTCGGGGTAGCACGGCGTATGGTGGCCACGCCAACTCCGGTGCGGACGATTCTCATCGGCGAAGGCCTGGGCCGTTTCGTCATCGCCCTGTTGCAGGGTGTGTTCATCATGGTGGGAACGCTCGTGCTGTTCAACGTCGACTGGGGTGATCCGATCGGCGCCTCAGCCATCCTCATCGTGTTCGCGCTGGTCGGCTCCGGGGCCGCAATGCTGATGGGCTCTTTGTTCAGCAACGATCAACAAGCCGGCGGCCTCGGTGTCCTGTTTGGTCTCGGCCTGGCAGCCTTGGGTGGGTGCATGATTCCGCTGATCATCTTCGAGTACTTCGCGCCCACATTGTTCAATATCGCCCACATCACGCCTCACGCTTGGGGCCTGGAAGCCTTCGACGCGCTCGTCATTGAAAAGGGGACGGTGGTCGATACCCTGCCCTTCCTGGGAATTCTCCTCGGGTATGCAGCGGTTTTCTACCTGCTCGCTATCTGGCGGTTGCGCAAGGTTCTCACCAGCTGACCTATGGGGACGGAACCGCTGCAGTAACCCGGTCGTACTGACCGGTGAAGATGAAGGCCAGATTGCGTAGGGCGGGCGAACCCAGTCGGAAGTAGGCAGAGTG
>JAHEDM010000149.1 GCA_024641205.1 Actinomycetes bacterium | reverse complement strand
AGACCAATCGAGGCGAGGAATTGCAGCTTCCGCAACGCGGCTTCAGGGAACCCGAAGAATGCGATCTTGAATTCGCATGCTTCGATCCCCTTGTTCGCCAGGCTGAGCGGGATGGTGGCAACCTCCGAGTGCAACGAAAGGTGCGTCTTGGCGTACCCGATCGGCTCGCGGAAGAAGAACATCTCCTCCTCGGAGAGTGGGTCCAGATCGACGAATTCACCGCCCCGAAAAACCATCGCCCGTTCGGTTATCTCGTCGAAAATGGTCCAAAGCGAGTAGGGCCACTTGAGCGAATCCGAGGGATCGACGGTGGCCCCGTTGTAAATGATCACCGACCGGACGGTGTCCATTCTGGCGGCCAGATCACCGGCGTGGACGTTGGCGATCCCCGGACACGACCCGATGCCGAGCACGGCCGTCAAACCCGCCTGGCGAAAGCGATCGGCGAATTCGAGCTGCTTCCTGGTCGTAAAGAACAGACCGCCCAGATCCGTGTAGTGCGCTCCTGCCCGGAGCGCACCCTCCATCACCGGCAGGTTGATCTGGTACTGCGCGGAGTTGACGACAACGTCGGCGCCGGCCAGGAAGGCGTCCAGGGAAGCCGCTTCACGAACGTCAACACCGCGATGATCGAACCCGTGTTCTTTCGCAACCAGGGCCGCCCGGTCACCATCGAGATCCCCGACGACCACCTCTTCCGGCCTATCCCAGGTGGCCAGATCCCTCGCTACGACGGCACCGATGATTCCCGCTCCCAGGAGCGCAATTCGCATGGTCTTGACCTCTCTGTCTCAGGCAGTCGCTTCGGCGAGGGCCTCGTCGAAGGCAGTCAACGTTGTTGCTACGTCCTCATCCGATAGTGCCGCGCACATGAACCACGGTTCAAGAGCGTCGTCGACGGGCATCACACCTCGGCGGATCATCCCACCGACAACCTCGGCATACAGCTCCTCGTTGTGATGGGCGGCATCCCGGAACTCCTTGGGTGCCTCCTCGCTGAAGACGACCCCGAACATGGCGGGAACGCCGACGATATGTGCGGCCACGCCCCGGTCGGCACAAATCCTGCCCAGTCCTTCCATCAGGGTTGTGCCGGCTTTCTCCAGCCTGGCATAAGGCTCCCCGGTGGAGAGAACGCCGATGGTGGCGCTCGCCGCGGCGGCGGCTACCCCATTGCCCGAGTAGGTTCCGGCCTGAGCGATCCCCCCCTTGGCCCACGCCTGGATCACCTCACCCCGGCCGGCAATGGCCGCAACCGGGAACCCGTTTCCCATCGACTTGGCGAAGGTTCCGAGGTCGGGAGTGACCCCGAAATACTCCTGCGCTCCCCCGAGCGCAATGCGGAACCCGGTCTTCACCTCATCGAAGATCAAAACGGTGCCGTACTCATCACAGACGGTGCGGAGAAGTGCCAGGAAGCCATCCTCCGGCATGATTCCGAAAGCGTTGCCAAGCATCGGCTCGACGATGATGGCGGCGATGGAATAACCCTGGTCGCGGAAAAGACGCTCGACCAATTCGAGATCATTGAATGGCAACGTCCGGATGTAGGAGCTGATGGCGTCGGGAATACCGGAGGAACTCTGCAAGGGAATCGGTCGGTACCGGGACCCCATCGCAGACGGCGGGCTTCCCGCCGTCGAGTACATCACATAGTCATGGACACCGTGGTACTGGCCCTCGAACTTGAGCACAACATCACGTCCGGTGTACCCGCGCGCCAATCGGATGGCGTGCATCGTCGCCTCGGTGCCCGTATTGGTGAAGCGCAAAGCATCGACCCAGGGGACCGCGGCCCGGAACTTCTCGGCTGCTTCGACCTCGCGGCGCGTCGTCATCGCGAACGTGGTGCCGGCCGCGGCGGCTTCAGCCACGGCCTGGGCCACGACCGGATGACCGTGTCCGAGCACCACCGGACCAAACCCGCACTGATAGTCGATGTAGCGATTCCCATCCATGTCAAAGACGTAGGCGCCCTCGCCCCGATCAATGACCAGGGTGTCTTCGTCGCCCCAATAGCGGAACTGACTGGAGACACCGTTGACCAGATTGGCCTTCGCCCGGGCGAACCAAGCCGCCGTTTTCTCGCCTTGCAGTCCCATCATTCTCCCTTTCGTCTGGTAGTTGGTCGGTCATCTCCGGCGCGGAAAGCGTCAGTGGCGATCAGGCCCGTACCACCATGGCTTGTCTTCCAATTGCATGTTCCAATGCACATGCCGCATCGAGGTGAACGCATCCATACCTTCGAGACCGAGCTCGCGGACGTTGCCACTCGCCCGCATGCCGCCGAAGGGAGCGGCCAGGTTGTCGACGACCGGGTCGTTGACCCATACGGTGCCGACTTTCAGCTGTTCGTATGCGCGTCGCACCCGATCCGGGGTGCTGGTATAGCAGCTGGCCCCGAGACCGAAGGGGGTATCGGCGGCCAGGGCGAACGCCTGGTCGTCATCGTCGAACGCCATGATGGGCAACACCGGGCCAAACGTCTCCTCACGCATGAGTTCCATGGTGTGGTCGACATCGACGACAACGGTCGGCTGGAGGTAGAAGCCAGACAATTCTTCTGGAATCGACCCGCCTGCCACGATCTTCGCTCCTCCCGCCTGAGCGTCCTCCAGCTGTTCGAGCACTTTGGCCCGGCCACGCTCATTACGCATCGGTCCGATCTGCGTATCTGGATCGAATGGATCGCCCAGCCGCAGCCCCGATGTCAATTCGACGACCCGGTCGACAAACTCCTCGTAGATGCTCCTGTGGACGTAAACCCGTTCGGTCGACGTGCACACCTGGCCCGCATTGAGAAACGACGCCCAGACCACGGCCTTGGCCGCAAGGCCTGGATCGACATCATCGAAAACGATGGCCGGATCTTTGCCACCGAGTTCGAGGTGGGTCGGTTTGGCCATCTGACCGCAGATCGCTCCGATCCCGGCACCTACTTCGGTCGAACCGGTGAAGGCAACCATGTCCGTGTCCGGATGACGCACCAGTTGGTCCCCAACGGTTCGGCCACTCCCCGCGACGACATTCACCACTCCGGGCGGAGTCGTTGCGGCAAAGACCTCGGCCAGCACCAGGGTCGTCAAGGTCGTCTCCGAGGCAGGCTTGATGACCACCGTGTTGCCGGTGGCCAAGGCCGGAGCCACCTTGAATGCCAGCAGCAGCAAGGGATAGTTCCAGGGGACCAACGCGGCAATAACGCCGTACGGGGCCCGCACCACCAGCGAGAGTTGGCCCGCTTCGTTGGAAGGGGCAATGCGCCCTCCATGTACCCGCGCCAGCTCGGCGTACTGGCGGAAGAGGTCGGCGATCATGTCTACGTAGAGGAGGTTGCGGGCGTACGGTCGGCCGGTCTCCCGGGTGGCGATGTCGGCCAGATCCTCCTTGCGGCTCCGCACGCCGGCAGCTACTGCATGCATGATCGCACTGCGCTCCGGCTGCGCGGCAGCCCACCACGAAGTTTGAGCTCGAGTGGCAGCCGCTACGGCAGTGTCCACTTGGTCGGGCGAAGCAGCAGCCACGGAATCGATCGGCGCGCCGGAGGCGGGATTGAGAATGACAAACGGCTCGGCAGAGCCGAGCTCAAAAGTTCCGTCAATCAGTAGGGGGCGTTCCGGCACATTCTCACCGACCTGAATCCTAACCCCTTCGCTGGCCGCCCTGGGTCGCAGACCCTACGATTCCCAGGGAAGCAGTACGAAACAAGAGGTGCATCGTGGCCGAGGATCTCAAGCTCTACATTGCCGGGGAGTGGACCGAGGGTACCGGCAACGAATTCCACAAACTCATCAGCCCGGTAACGGGTGAGCACATCGCCAACGTACCGCTCGCCTCGCCCGCCGATATCGATCGAGCGGTGGCGGCAGCCCGAACGGCCACCGAGGACATGCGCCATTGGTCCGCCTTCGAACGCGCCGACCTGTGTTTGCGCATCGCTGCGGCGATCGAACCACTCGAAGAGGAGATCGCCAGGATCCAGACCCTCGAGCAGGGCAAGCCCTACCAGGCCGAATCGCTCGACGACATTGCTGAGGCAAATCAGTATTTCTACAACGCCGCAGAGGATGCCAAGCGCCTATCGGGAGAGGTCATTCCTACTTCGGACCGGCACAAGCGGATGTTCACCTTCCGACGCCCCGTCGGGGTGTGGGCTGCTATCACCCCCTGGAATTTCCCGGTCACGATCCCGCTCGAATACGTCGGCCCCGGACTGGCAACCGGCAACGCCGTGATCGTCAAACCTCCCGAGTTCACCTCATGGGCACTCCTCAAGCTGGCCGAGGCCTTCGACGAGGCAGGTGTTCCCAAGGGGGCCGTATCGATCATCCCCGGCGGGGCGAGCATCGGCGAACACCTGGTGCAACACGCTGGAATCGATGCAATCGGTTTCACCGGATCCTCGGCTACTGGGAAGAAGATCGTCGCGCAGATGGGTATCAAGCGATCGATCATGGAAATGTCCGGCAACGGACCGACCATTGTCACCGCCGACGCCAACCTCGAAGCGGCTGCCTCCCTGGCGGTGTACGGCGCCTATTACAACGCAGGCCAGGTGTGCTGTGCCACCGAACGGGTGATTGTCGTGGACCAAGTGCGGGACGAATTCGTTGAGCTGGCCGTCAAGGCTTCCACGGCGGCAGTGCTGGGCGATCCGTTCGACGATCAGACCACGATGGGTCCCCTCAACAACGAACCGACTGCCGCCAAGGTGGACCGGCAACTGGCCGATGCGCTAGAGCGGGGCGCAAACGTCCTGGTCGGTGGGGGTAGGGCGAAAGGTTTTCCAACCGATCTCTACTACGACTTCACGATCGTGGACCGGGTACCCGAGGACAGCTCACTGTCGAAGGAAGAATCCTTCGGACCCGTTCTTCCCATCCTCACCGCCTCGGATGATGAAGAAGCAGTGGCCGTCGCCAACCGGTCCAACCTCGGGCTGCAGGCGGCCGTCTTCACGTCCAGCCTCGCCAAAGCGTTCTGGTACGCCGACCGTATCCGATCCGGCACGGTCGTAGTCAACGACTCGACGGATTTCTGGGAAACCTTCCAGCCATTCGGCGGTGCCGCCGGAACCGACACCGGATGGGGACGGGGACGGCTCGAGGAGTTCACCGACCTACAGACCGTGGTGTTCGACCTCAAGAACGTGAAATAGGGCCCGTCCCCTCGGGCTACCACCGGTACCAGCGGCAACAAACCAAGAACGAGAACGGGGGGCGCCCATTGGGCGCCCCCCAGAAATCAGCTCTTAGCTTCGGTGAAGAAGTTCTGGAAGTTGAGCTCGAACGCTCCTGTGTTCTCGATGAACTCGAGCCGCTCCATGGTGACGTCATCGGGGAAGATGGCCGTGTCTTCGAGGATCTCCGGATCAATGAATTCCTCGGCCGCCGCGTTGGGGCTGGCGTAGAAGTTCCAGTTGGTCAGTTGAGCGCCCTTCTCTGCATCGAGAATGAAGTTGATAAACGTCTGCGCCGTGCACGGATGCTCGGCGTCGGTGGGTATCGCCATATTGTCGACCCACACAGTGCCGCCTTCCTGCGGCATGAAGTAGTAGTAGTCATCCCAGCCGTCGATCTCATCGAAGGTCAGGAAGAAGTTGCCGTTGTACCCGTGGGAGATGGCTACTTCCCCGTTGACGAGGTCGTCGGTGTACTGGTCCGAATCGAATTTGATGATGCTTTCCCGGGCGGCCGAGATCAGATCCGCTGCCTCCTGCACTTCTGCCTCGCTGGTCGAGTTGAGCGAATACCCGAGATACTTGAGGGCTGCGCCCATCGTCTCCCGCGCGTCGTTGAGCATTGACACCGGCATACCCGCGTTCATATCTGGATCGAAGATCAGGCCCCAGCTCTCTTCGAAGTCCTCACCCAGTACTGCCAGATCTACACCGAGACCGGTGGTTCCCCACTGATATGGTACCGAGAACTCACTGGTCGGGTCGTAGGGCGGATTAACGAATTGAGGGTCGAGATTGGCCAGATTCGGGATTGCATCTTTGTCGAGCGGATAAAGCAGGCCGTCCGTGGTCATGATCGAGATCATGTAGTCGGACGGGACAATGAGGTCGTAGACCACTCCCGCCTGGATTTGGGCGAGCATGGCTTCGTTGGACTCGTAGAACGTCTCAACAACGTCTGTGTTGTAAGTGGACTCGAATTCGGTGATCAGCTCAGGGTCGATGTACTCCGACCAGTTGTAGAAGTTGAGATCGCCGTCGATTTGTTCTGCCGTACAACCGGCCGACGCGACCGAAGTGGTCGTGTCGCCGCCGCCGCCGGCGGTAGTAGTACTACCTTCGTCATCGGCGCAAGCGGCCATCACGAGCAACAGGACCACCAGCAGCGCCAGATGCCTCCCAAAGCGTATTGTTTTCACGGGTATACCCTCCTCAATCGGCCGTTCTCGACCTTCTCTGGAAATACAAAGAGCCTGCCACGAGCAACATCGAGGCTACCAGCATGAGGGTCGAGACCGCATTGATGAGGGGCGAAACGCCCCTCTTGACAAGGCCAAACACATAGACCGGCAACGTGGTTGACCCCGGGCCGGTAACGAAACTGGTGACCACCACGTCGTCCAGTGACAGGGTCAACGCCAACAGGGCTCCGCCGGCCACCCCGGGCATGATGAGCGGGAGGGTGACGCGCCGAAAGGTTCTCCAGCGGGTGGCGTAAAGATCGGCGGCTGCCTCCTCGAGACTGGAGTCCATCTGCGACAGTCGGGCGCGGACCACCACGGCCACAAAGGAGATGTTGAAGGCGATGTGGGAAA
>JAHEDM010000148.1 GCA_024641205.1 Actinomycetes bacterium | reverse complement strand
CCTGGAAAAACCCGAACCGGTTCCCGTCCCCGAGCCTGAACAACATCGAGTCTTCGCCGGCACCGGGATCTCCTGGGCGTTCATTGGTGGAGTGCTGCTGACGGTTGCCGTCATCGTGCTGGCCGTCCAGAACACCGACCCGGTGCCCGTCAACCTCTTTGTCTGGGAAACCACAGCCCCGTTGATCATCGTGATGCTGGTGGCGGCTCTGGGGGCGATCCTGATCGATGAGCTGATCGGAATGATCATCCGCCGCCGGAAGCGCAAGATCCTGGGGGAGCGTGAAGAACTCAAGCGTTTGCGCGCCAAGGCGGATTCCGATAGCACGCCCATCGAATGATGACAGAACGACTCGTCGTCATCGGAGGCGACGCGGCGGGTATGTCGGCAGCCAGCCAGGCGCGCCGGATGCGCAAGGCCGACGATCTCGAGATCATCGTGTTTGAGCAATCCGGGTATGTGAGTTATTCGGCCTGCGGAGAGCCCTATTTCGTGGGCGGATGGGTCGAGGATTTCAGCGACCTGCAGGTACGCACTCCTGAGCAGTTTCAAGCCAAAGGAATCGATGCCCGCATTCACCACCAGGTAACGAGCATCGATCTCGACGGCCGCCGCGTGGCGGTCCGAAACCCGAACGGCGAGGAGACGGTTGCATACGACCAGTTGCTGTACGCGACGGGCGCTACCGCCATCCGCCCACCCATTCAAGGCATGGACCTGGATGGGGTCTACATGTTGCGCACCCTCGACGATGCCGCCCGGTTGCGATCGCTCGTGACATCCGGAGTGGAGCGCGCGGTTGTCGTCGGCGGTGGGTACATCGGGCTCGAAATCGCTGAGGCTTTTGAACATCTGGGGATCCACACGACCGTTGTGACCATGATGCCGACGGTTCTGGAACGAACCCTTGATCCGGACATGGCAGAGCTCGTGTCCGACCACATGCGATCGATGGGTATCCACGTTGAGACCGGATTCAAAGTCGAATGCATCGCAGGTGCCGGTGGCATCGTGGCAGGGGTTGGGTGCGACGACCGGAGCTTTCCTGCCGACCTCGTGGTTCTGGCGCTCGGAAGCCGTCCCCAAATCGAACTCGCCAAAGAGGCCGGAATACCGTTGGGGCCAACCGGCGCAGTTGCGGTCGACGATCACCAGCGGACCGAGATCGAAGGGGTTTGGTCGGCAGGCGACTGCGCCGAAGCCCTCCATCGGATCTCGGGCGAACCCGTCAATCTGCATCTCGGGACTGTTGCAAACAAGGCCGGGCGGGTAGCCGGTATCAACCTGGGAGGCGGCGACGCGACGTTCCCCGGTGTCCTGGGGACCGCCATCACCAAAGTGGGCGACCTGGAGATCTCCAGCACCGGCTTGACCGAGTTGCAGGCCCTCGAGATAGGCATCGAGGCGGTCGCGGCCAGCATCAACAGCACAACGTCCGCCCACTACTGGCCGGGTTCGAGCCCGATGACGGTCAAAGCCATCGCCGAACGGGGCACCGCACGGTTGCTGGGCGCGCAGATCGTCGGCGGACCGGGTGCCGGGAAACGTATCGACATATTCGCAACGGCAATGTGGTCCGAACTACCTGCCGACGAACTCGCCTGGACCGATCTCTCCTACTCGCCGCCCTTCTCGGGAGTGTGGGATCCAGTCCACATCGCCGCCCGGAAGGCTGGAGAGAAGGCTCTGAATTGAGGCTCAATTGGCTCCCACCAACAAAGATCAATTAGCTGCTAGCCGTCTGCCTTCTCCCAGAACTCGCGCAGCGCCTCACTCACCGCCTCGGGGGTTTCGATGGGCGGGAGGTGCCCCGCGCCGGGTATGACCACACATCCGGCTCCGGAAATCAGCTCGGCCATGTGCTCGGCGACATCGGGAGGGGCGAGCCCGTCCGCCTCACCGACCATGACCAGAGTAGGTACCGTGATTGAGGACAAGGTGGCGGTGCGATCGGCCCGACGGGCCATGCCTTCCAGCGAGGCAACGATGGTTTCCGGTGCAGTTGCCTCGATCATGCTTCGAAGCCTGACCCGGGCGGCCAGCCCGGCACCGGGGGCAAGCAGAGCTTTCTGGAGATCGGCTACCAGGACTCCCGAGCCCTCCCCGGCGACACGCTCTGCCGTGTCCCGGCGGGCCGCCCGTCCCGCCTCTGAGTCTGCGCCGGAACGGGTATCCATCAGAACCAGGCTGCGAACCCGATCCGGATGCCGTTCCCAAAGTGCCAGCGCCGCGTAGCCGCCCATCGACAATGAAACCACGTCGGCGGTTGTGTGGCCCAGGTTGTCGATGAGCTCGGCCAGATCGTCTGCCAGTTGTTCCATGGAGAGCACCCGGGAGGTAACAGGGTCCGACCACCCGGAGCCGCGCAGGTCGGGCGCTACGCACTGTCGAAGATCCCCGAGGGCGTCGAGCTGATCGAGCCACAGCCGGTGATCGAGGGGAAAACCGTGCACAAATACTGCCAGGTCGCCCGCTCCTCTCGATTGATACGCGAGCGTAGTGTCCCGAACTTCCACGAAATGCATGATCGACCCTCCGATGTCTACCCGTCACAGCCGTCCCGTACCATACGGCCTCGATGAAGCCGTACCTATCAGCCATGATTATCGTCGCCGGGGTTACTGCCTGTACCCCGGCGGCTGTAACGACCTCAACCGCTCCGGGAATACCGGCCCATGTCGTCGATGTGCAAGATGGCGACTCGCTCGTTGTTGAGATCGAAGGCACCGAGGAGAGAGTCCGCCTCATCGGAGTCAACGCGCCCGAGTCCGATGAGTGCTTCGGGGATGAATCGGCGGCCGGACTGCGTCGGCTGGTGGGAAATGCTGACGTCGAGATCGTGACCGACGTGGAACAGCGTGACCAATATGAACGTCTCCTCGCCTACGTCTACCAGGACGGCATCCTCGTCAACGAAGAGATCGCCCAGCGTGGATGGGTTCTGGCGCGGGCCTATGAGCCAAACACTGTGCTGCAAAACAGCATCGATGTTGCGGCGCGGGATGCACACCAGAACCAACGCGGAATGTGGTCGCCGGCCACCTGTATGGCCTCCGGACCAAACGTTGCGATCACGAAGATCGAGGCCAATCCACCCGGACCCGATGAAGACAACCTGAACGGCGAATGGGTGGCCGTCATCAACGCCGATCAAGCTGAGATCGATCTCACCGGGTGGACGTTGCGAGATGCCTCCTCGGTGCACCGATATCTGTTCCCGAGGGGAACCAGACTTGCTCCCGGGGAAGAACTCATCGTCCACACCGGCTGCGGGCAAGACGAAGCCGGAAACAGGTATTGGTGCGCAGACGGCCCGGTGTGGAGCAACGCCGGTGATTCCGCGTTGCTCCTCGATACCGAAGGACATACGGCCGCCACATTCGACTATTGAATACGGCCGGCGTGTCTCCGGCCGGGTCCGGTGATCCCTATGATACGTATTGTCGACAATCCCCCTGATCGAAGGAGTGAGAACATGGGTTTCATGGACACGGTAAAAGGCTGGTTCGGCAAAGCCAAAGAGGGAACTGCAGAGCTCTCCGAGAAGGCCAAGCCAATGGCCGCCAAGGCTAAGGACATGGCCGGAGACACCATCGAGAAGACCAAGGACTTCGTCGAGGACAAGGTGGGCAAGGGCGATGACGTCGTCGCCGAGGCAACCGAGGACGTTGGAGCGGTCAAAGAAGAGGCCGAGACTGCCGTCGAGCAGGTTCAAGACGAGGTCGAAGGCCAGTAACCAGGGTCTTTACGGGGGGCGCACTCCGGTGCGCCCCCTTTTTGCGCTCTAGCCGATCCACCGCTCTGCGACCGTCTTCATTTCCATGAAGAGCCGCAGGTAATCCGGTCCACCTGCTTTGGCGTTTGATCCGGACATCCGGAATCCCCCGAACGGTTGCACGCCGACCAGCGCCCCCGTGATCTTGCGGTTGATATAGAGGTTGCCGACGTGGAACTCCCTCCGTGCCCGCTCAATACGATCGCGATCCGAGCTGAAGAGCCCACCGGTGAGAGCGTATTCGGTGCTGTTGGCGATACGCAGAGCGTGATCGAAATCCGACGCCCGGATGACCGAGAGAACCGGTCCGAAGATCTCATGCTGGGCAAGACGGCTGTCGGGCTCAACCTCGGCAAATACGGTGGGCTGTATGTAGAAGCCTCCTTCGAGGTCAACTGGTTGGCCGCCCGCCACCAGTTTGGATACAGCCCGCCCTTTCTCGATCTCCTCGAGAATCGACCGTTGCTGACCGGCGCTGATCACAGCATTGACGTTGAAATCGTCTTCAGCCGGGCCGATGGACAGCTCCGCGGTATGCCCGACCACGGCGTCCAGAACCTCGTCGTAGACAGCGTCCACGACGATTAGACGGGAACAAGCGGAACATTTCTGGCCCTGAAAACCGAAAGCGCCGGCTACCGCGCCCCGGGCGGCTGCCGCGAGATCAGCGGTTTCGTCGACGATCTGTGCGTCCTTGCCGCCCATCTCCATGTAGGCCCGTTTCAGCCACATCTGCCCGGGCTGCACGGTCGCCGACCGCGCAGCGATCCGCAGGCCCACTTCCTTCGAGCCGGTGAAGTTGACGAACCGGGTGCGTGGATGGTCGACCAGGATGTCACCGATCTCACTGCCCGCCCCGGGGAGGTAGTTGATCACTCCCGGGGGAAACCCGGCTGCTTCCACCAGCTCGATGAACTTGGCGGCAATGATCGGAGTGGTTGAGGCAGGTTTTACAACTACGGTGTTGCCCGCCGCCACGGGTCCGATGGCCATGCCTGCCAGGATGGCCAGGGGGAAGTTCCACGGCGGGATCACGACGCCTGCGCCGATCGGAATGAGGTGGGACTCGTTCTCCTCACCCGGATAGTCACCCACCTCAATTGGTTTCGCCAACTGAACAGCCTGGCGGGCGTAGTACTCGACGAAGTCGATGGCTTCCGCCACATCGGCCTCTGCTTCCGGCCAGTTCTTGGAAGCTTCCATCGTCTCCCAGGCGGACAACTCGTACTTCCGGTCACGCATGAGCGCGGCCAGTTTCACGAGATGCCTGCCCCGATCCTCTGCCGAACGTTGCGACCACCCGGCAAACGCAGCCCAGGCCGCCTCGATGGCCCGTTCGGCCAATTGGGCGTCGGCCCCGGCCGCCGACCCAACCAGTTCCTTCGGCCGACCAGGATTCACGCTTTCGATCTTTCTACCAGAGTCGATGTGCTCGCCTCCGATGACAAGCGGATAGTGAACCCCGAGGTGCTCCCGAACCCCGGCCAGAGCCAGACGGTAGGCAGCCTCATTGGCAGGGACGGTGAAGTCTGAGTAGGGCTCGTTGACGAAGGGCTGAAACACGATTGGCCTCCTCGATGTGTCTTCGTGCTCCCGAGCCTATCTGGATCCGTCGAACGATTCCGCCGGTAGCCTTGCGGAAGCCAATGAAGGGCACCATGCAGAACTCGGCAATCACCATGATCGTCGAAATCCCCAAGGGGAGCCGCAACAAATACGAGGTGGACCACGAGTCAGGAAACATCTACCTCGACCGCATGCTGTTCACGGCGACCCGTTACCCGGCCGACTACGGCTACATCCCCGACACCCTGGCCGAGGACGGCGACCCGCTCGATGCCCTGGCCCTCGTGTCCGAAGCTACGTTCCCCGGCTGCCACATTCGGATCAGGCCGATAGGTCTCTTCCTCATGGAAGACCAAGGCCATCCGGACCACAAGGTAATCGGGGTGCCGCTGGGCGAACCGGTCTGGGCGGACATTCAGGCTCTTGACGACATGCCCCCACACATGCTCAAGGAGATCGAGCACTTCTTCACGGTTTACAAGGATCTCGAAGAGAAGAAGACGGCCGCGCTCGGCTGGCACAACCTCGACGAGACCCTCGAGATCATTGCCAAATCGCGCGCCGCCTACCGCGGATAGCCCACAACCCTTGCCAACCCAGGTTTCAAGTAGCTGCACGAGCCACCACCCGTGCTCGGGAGCGATAGTTTTGGCGACGGTATGCAAGACTCTCCGCTTGATCGCCTGCAAGCCGTAGCCCGGGACGCCTGGGCTGATCCCGTACGGTCGGCCCACACCGCGGCGCTCGCCATCCTGGAGATGCTGGACGGTGACTGGGACCGCCCGGACCGGAAAGCCGTTTCGGACCTCAGGCGGCGCCGAGCCGACAGCCCCTTCATCCTGGCGGTAACGGACGCCGTCCTGGGTCAGGAACAGAACGTGGGACGAACGGCCCTGCTTCGGATTCTCGAGCAGCTCGACGACCCTGCCTGGGCGGACGAGATCGGGTTGCGAATCGCCCATCGCGCCACCCTGGGCGTCGTATCTCTTGGCGAGACAACCCTGGCGGTCCTGGAAGCTGCGCGCGGATCAGGCGGCACAGCCGCCACGTTGTTCACGGACAGAAGGGCCATCGCCCGAGGCTTGACGTACCTTGGGATGATGGTCGAAGTTGCACCACCGGAGGAAGCCGAAGCCGTTCTCCTGCCGGTGGCCGCCCTCGTCGGGTCGAGAATGTGGACCACCGCCCGCGTAGCCGACGTGGCGCTGCGCACGTCCCTCCTCGAGGGAGAGGTCGTGATCGTTGCTCATCCCCTGGCATCCCTCTCCCCGCGCAACCGGGCCGACTTTCGCCCGGCACCAATCTTGATCGACGTGAAGATCTAGTACCCAGTATCCAGTAACTGGTCAATCCCTAGTACAGGCCTCTTGGTGGGAACGATCCCCCCTCCGTCGACCCTATTCGGGTTCGACACCTCCCCCCAACCGACTCGCTTCGCTCGCCAGGGGGGAGGGATGCTCAGCGCT
>JAHEDM010000147.1 GCA_024641205.1 Actinomycetes bacterium | reverse complement strand
AAGACAATCACCACAACGATGAACAGCACCAGGTTGGCGGTGGTGATGGGCAGCATTGCGAAGATCAATCGCACCTGAGAGAGATCGCTCGACGAACGGGCCATCAATTCGCCGGTCGGCACCCGATCGTGAAAGGAGAACGCCAGCCGCTGCAAATGCTCGAAGAGCCTGTTGCGAAGGTCCGTCTCGGCCCGGTACGACAGAGAGAAAGCGAAGAATCGACGGCCCCCGATCCCCATGGCTTTCAGCATGCCGGCGGCGACCACCAACCCCACCAAGGGCAGCAACATCTCGCGCTGTTCGCCCTCGACGGCCCGATCGATGACCAGTTTGGTGAGGTAGGGAGTGAGCACCACCATCGTCATCCAGAGCAATGCGCTGGCGACACTGAACACAGATTCCCGCCGGTACTGCAGAAGGGTCTTGCCAAGCAGTCGCAAACCGGACCGCACCGCCGGGTCTCGCAGCGTGGTCGTCACCTCGCGTCGTTCCGGCGTCGACCGACGGCCTCTTGTTCGAGTGTTTCGAGTCCAAGCTTCATCTGTTCGGTGGTATCCGCAGATCCACCGGAGGGTGGTCGCTTACGGCGCCGAGCGGTGGCCGCCGCCACCGACCCGGAGACGATGATCAGATACGAGACAACATACAGCCACAACAGCAGCAGACCGACACCGCCAAATATCGCGTACGTCGGCCCTAGCCCACCGGCCGAATTGACATAGTGCTGCAGGCCGAGCGAGAAACCGACCATACCTCCGGTCGCCATGACGGCGGCCAGCCAGGCCCCCGGCAGCCGGCGCGGTGGAGCGAACCGGTACAACAGCCAGAAGAACCCCAACAAGCCGAGCGAAGCCACCGGAATCCGCAGTGCGGCCCACAGTTCGACCGGCCAGGTCACTTGGGTGATCTCCTGGAGCCAATCTCTGATCGCCCGCCCGGCGATAATCAACACCAGCGAGAGAGCCAGCGCAAGACCGACGGCGATCGTGAGCCAAGTGGCGATGAGCCTCGTTTCCCACCAAGGCCGGTCGTCTTCGATCCCCTCGACCCGGGTGAGCACCCGCATAATCGTCAGCACCCCGCGCGTCCCGAACCAGAGAGCCAACACGGCGCCCAGCACGATGACAACGCCTTTGCGGTCGGCAACGATGCCGGAGGCGTCGCTGAGGGCGGTGCCGATGAACTCGGCCACCTCGACCGGGGCGATCAGCGAGATGACACGAACTGTTTCCGCTTGCGCTTGATCGGTCCTCCCAAAGAACGAGGCGGCGGTCAGCAAGACCACCGCCCCGGGAATCAGAGCGAAGATGATGTTGTAGGCGATGGCCCCGGCTAGTACGCCGGGACCCGCGGCGCTGAACCGCACCCAGAATTTGACGACCGGCATCTCGCCGGTCCGTTCAATGAAGGACGGACGCGCCATTTCCCAAGGTTAGGGCCGATGGTCCCGCGTTCTGTCATGTTCGGGGATCGGGTGGTCATATACTCGTGCCGATGCGAAGGACTCCAACCCTCTTCTTGGTGCTAGCACTGGTCGCCACGGCATGCAGCCCTTGGCTGGATGCCGGCAACCCTCCGACCGTTAGTACAACGATACAAGCCACGGCCACAAGCTCGACGATCTCGACCGCGACGAGCTCCACCACCACCATTACCACTCCACTCCCCGACCGAGATCCGGGTACGGTTCCCGGATGGATCGTCGGAGAGCGCTGGGGAACGGTCGACGGGCTGACGATGTTTCGGGGCAATCCCACCCGGACGTACTACGGCGAACCGCCGGTGCCGTCCGATCCCGAGGTGTTGTGGAGCTACCCGGCCGGAGGCCAGTTATGCGGTAGCTCGTCCGTCGGTGAAGAGACCAAGGTGTGGTGCGGAACGGGGTGGACCGGACAACCGGTGGTGTACGAGCGCGCCGACGGTGTGACCGAAGTCATCTTTGGGGCGTACGACAAGCAGGTCCATTTCCTGGATGGCTCGACCGGTTTGCCGACCAGGCCGCCCTTCCTGACGGGAGATCTCATCAAGGGATCGGTCTCCCTCGATCCGGACGGCTTCCCGCTGCTCTATTTCGGCTCGCGAGACAACAAGCTGCGGGTGGTGGCGCTGGACCGCCCGGAACCCGAGTTGTTGTGGAACCTCGATGCTTCCGCCGTGGCAGGGATTTGGAACAACGATTGGGACGGCAACCCGGTGATTCTCGATGACTTGCTCCTCGAGGGCGGTGAAAATTCCTGGTTCTTCATCATCAAGCTCAATCGCGGCTATGACGCTTCAGGCAAAGTGAGGGTCGACCCTCAGCGGCTCGTCGAGATCCCCGGATACACCGATGAGCTGATTGCGCGGGTAGGCCGCAATGTCTCGATCGAAAACTCGCCGGCGGTCTTCGGGAGTCGGGTGTACTTCGCCAATTCGGGCGGACGGATCGTGGGTTTGGATCTGTCCGAGGCGTCCAGCGGGAAAGCTCCCATCGTGTTCGACTACTGGGTGGGCGATGATGTGGACGCAACGATCACCATCGACAGCGGAGGCATGTTGTACATCGCTGCTGAATTGGAGCGATTCAACGATCGCGCCAAGGAGCTCGGCCAGTTGATCAAGCTCGACCCGTACGCCGCCGAACCCTACGTGTGGGGGGTTCCGGTCCCGCCACGCGGTGGCGGTGACGGTGGAATCTGGGCGACTCCGGCACTCGGGAACGGAGTTCTCTACGCGTCGACACATCCGGGCGAGCTGCTGGCAGTCGATACTGAAACCGGGCAAGTGCTGTGGCGGGACGAGATCGGCTCACACGCCTGGTCCTCACCGGTCGTCATAGACGACACCCTGCTGGTCTCGGTCAATTGTGAGGCGGGTGGTGGGTTACGAGCGTACTCCTTAGCTGATCCAGGGAACCCTTCCAGACTGTGGCAGTACGACCACGCGTCCGGTTGCATCGAAAGTACCCCCGCCGTATGGAAGGGAACCATTTACGTGGGCTCACGGGATGGAAGGTTCTACGCGTTTGGGGAAAAGTGAAAGAGCCGGTAGCCGGTAGCCGGTAGCCAGTAGCCAGTAGCCAGTAGCCAGTAGCCAGTGAAGGCATACCAATTCTGCTAACCGCGAAACTGGAAACTGGTGACCAAGAAGAGCAGCTGGAAGGCTCCTATTCCCATTTGAACAGGAAGTACGCCGCCCCTGCCGAGACGACCCCTATGGCCAGCACGGCCAGCGAGTAGCCGGTCGCCCACTCACCGCTCAGCCAGGGCTCTTGCAGCATTCTGATGACGGGGGTGAGCGGTGCATACTCGCCGATGGTATTGAGCGAACCGGGCAGAACCTCGGGGGGCGGCCCGGCCCCCGAAACGAACATGAACAGGAACCAGAGGAGCAGGCCGGCCGACTGAGCGGCCCGGGCGGAGGGCAGAACTGTGCCCAGCAAGATCCCAAAGGCGGAGAAACAGATGGCTCCAAGCACAAAGGCTGCCAGAAAGAGCACCGCCGACTCCGGCCCCTCAACCTCAGTCGTTGGAAAGGCCAGCGCCAGCAGCAAGACGCTCCCGATCGTTGAGATGAGAACGGCCACGATCAGCTGCGAGCTCAAGAACATGGAACGCGCTACCGAGGACGCCCGGAACCGCCGAAGCACCCCTCGCTCCCGATACTCGGCAAGGTGAGCCGGTACGCCGATCATGGCGACGCCGGCAATCGCCAGGCCAACATAGGCGGGGGTATACCAATTGGTCGGCCCGTAGCCGCCGTAGACCACCATGTCTCCCTCGCTGCCAGGATTTGCCTCATTGCCGAACACACCCCCCAGGACATAGAGGATCATCACGGGCAAGGCGAAGGTGAACAACACCGTTACCGGCTCGCGCAGGAACAGCTTGGCCTCCACCCAGGTCATCTTCAGGACGGAGGTCATCGTCGTCTCATTCCGCCAGCCCGTGTCCGGTCAAACGAAGAAAAACATCCTCCAGGGTCGATTGCTGGACGCGCAGGTCGGTTGGCACGATTCCATTGCGAACCAACTCGGCGCCGACCAGCGCCAGAACCGGACCGTGTCCGGCGACGGTCACGTGAGGACCATGACGGGAAACGGTATGCACCGATTCGATGGCATCGAGAAACGAGACGTCTGGCCGGTCCGTGCTGAAATGGATGAGCAGATCTCCCCCATGCTCGGCAATCAGACTCTGCGGGCTGCCCGTTGCGACCACTCGCCCTTCATCGACGATCGTCAAACGGTCGCAGAGCTGCTCGGCCTCATCCATGAAGTGGGTGACCAGCACGAGCGTCGCTCCGCCGTCACGGATCGCCTCGATGAGTTGCCAGGTGGCACGCCGGGCTGCCGGGTCGAGTCCCGTTGTCATCTCATCGAGAAACACGACCCGCGGTTCGTTGACGACCGCCAGGGCGACGAGCAGTCGCTGCCTTTGACCCCCCGACAAGCTCGAAAACGAGGCCGAGGCCTTACCGGTCAGATCCCATCTTTCCATCACCTGCCGCCAGTCGGGCCCGCCCGGGACCAGGGACGCAAAGAGATCGAGCGCTTCCCAAACCTTCAACCGGCCGGGAAGGGCGGACTCTTGAAGCTGGGAACCGACCAGCTGCCGGAGCTGAGAACCCTCGGTGCGAGGATCGAGACCGAGAACGCTGATATCCCCGGCGTCGGGGACTCGCAAACCTTGCGCACATTCGACAGAGGTCGTCTTGCCTGCCCCGTTTGGTCCAAGCAAGCCGAAGATCTCTCCCTCCTCGACTTCGAAGGAGACATCCTCGACCGCCACGAACGTTCCATAGGTCTTGCGAAGGCGATCGACGGAGATGACGGAAGCCACCATCAGAAACTAGTCCGGCGACCGGCGACCGGCGACCAGCAACCAGCAACCAGCAACCAGCAACCAGCAAAGGCATACCATTCTCGGGAACTGGCAACCGGTAACTAGAAGCTGGGAGCTGGGAGCCTGAAGCCGGCAGCTCGGGACCTTCTAGAGTGATCGTATGGAGTTCCAGGCCGACGATCTGCTTCCCGCCCCCGAGATCGATTTCGCCATCCTGGCTGATGGGGTGCACGCCTCGGCCGGCAAGATCTACGTCCTCGGAGGTGGCTGGGACACCATTTTTGTGCGCCAATTCCCGGCCCGCCACCACACACTTGGATTGGGTCTGAGGATTCGAGTCCCGTGGACCAAAACTGACGAGGAGCTCACCCTGTCGGTCGATTTGGTCGACGAGGATGGCAAGAGCCTCTTTGGGGAACGCCGGCCGGTTCAGAACTTTCGGGTGGCGCGACCGGCCGGGCTGCCAGACGGCAGCGATGTCGGTTTCGTGCGCACGATGACGTTCAACGGGCTCGTGTTCCCAAAACCGGGCGGCTTCGCCTTCCGGGTTCTCATCGACGGAGAAGAATGCAAGCGAGTCCGCTTTCGCGTCCTCGCCAGGAACACCGACTGATCGGGCTAGAACCAGACCACGCGTAGCATTCCGCCCATGTCCTTGGAATTGCCGATGTTTCCGCTTGGATCAGTGCTCTTTCCGAACACGGTCTTGCCACTCCGTGTCTTCGAGCCTCGCTACCAGGCCTTGGTCGACGATTGTGTGGCCGGAGATGGCAGGTTTGGGGTCGTGCTGATCGAACGAGGTTCTGAGGTGGGTGGGGGTGACACACGATTCGAGATCGGCACGATCGCCCACATCGCCGGAGTCGCCGATCTCGAGGATGGTCACCGTCTCATCCTGGCAGTTGGCATCGGCCGGTTCGAGATCAGCCGGTGGCTCCCGGATGACCCCTACCCTCGGGCGGTCGTCAATGAGTTAACCGAGGAGATGACCGAATCCTCCCAGCTTCCCATCGCGGAGACCGAACGGAAGCTGCGACGAACCCTGGCCTTGATGTCGGAAGCCGGATACGACGTCGGTGATACAGGTTTCGAACTCTCAGACGAGGATGTAGCTTCCACGAATCAGCTGTGCGCACTGGCTCCGCTTTCGCCGCTGGATGCCCAGGATCTCCTGGGCGCCGAATCCCCACCTGAGCGGCTGGCCCGGCTGCAGGCGCTCCTCGACGAAGAGATCGCCGTCCTGCAACAGCAACTTCAGACCGGGTAGAAACCGGCGCATGATGATCTAGCCTTGCCCGGTCATGAGGCTCATCCAACACTCGGCTCGATTGGCCACAGTCAAGCTTCCCCCGGACTCGCCGGTCCCGGCCTGGGCACAACGGGGCCGGTTCTCGTCGATCACACGGACTCCTGAGGAGCTCTCGATCGTCTGCGAGATCAGCCTCGTACCGCCCGATATGGCTCGTCCTGAAACCTGGGTGTGGTTCGAGGTAGAGGGACCATTGTCCTTCTCGCTGGTCGGGGTACTGGCGGCGCTCACCGCCCCGTTGGCGGAGGCGGGGGTCAGCGTGTTCACCATTGCAACCTTCGACACCGACCACCTGTTGGTCCGGAGCCGCGAGGAGCAGTACGCCAGGGAGGCTCTGACAGACGCGGGCCACGAGATCGTTACCGCAGAAGAGCTGCGGCCCTAGCATCAGGTCCGTGACTACCGCCACCGACTGGTACAAAGACGCCATCATTTATGAAGTCCATGTCCGGGCTTTCCGGGATTCCAACGGGGACGGGACGGGCGACTTCCGCGGATTGACGGAGAAGCTGGACTACTTCCGCGACCTTGGCATCACCGCCATTTGGTTGCTCCCCTTCTACCCCTCACCCCGTCGCGACGATGGCTACGACATCGCCGACTACAACTCCGTCCATCCCGCCTACGGAACCACCCGGGACTTCCGCCGTTTCCTTCGCGAGGCCCACCGTCGCGGTTTGCGAG
>JAHEDM010000146.1 GCA_024641205.1 Actinomycetes bacterium | reverse complement strand
ACCGGAACCGGGTTTGCCACCGTCCCATCACTCGAACTTGCCTCATGGGGCGGCCTGGCTTTTGGAGGCATGGCGATCGCCATGGCCCTCGGCGGCATGGGTTCATCGACGGCCGGAGGTGTCAAGTCTCTGCGAATCGGTTTGACGCTCAAAGCTTTGAGCTCTCAAGTCCGCCAGGTGCTGCTCCCGGAAGGAGCTGTGATATCGAACCGGTATTGGCATCACGGCTGGAGGCAACTCAATTCCGATCTGATCCAAGCTGTGATGGGAGTCTCGCTGCTGTACGTGGCCCTCTATCTCCTCGGAGCGGGCGCCGGATTGATGTACCACCTCCCGCTCCAGTCGGCACTCTTCGAGTCGGTAAGCGCAGGGGCCAACGTGGGTCTCTCGGTCGGGATCACTGATCCTTCCATGCCGTCGGTTCTCAAACTGATCTACGCGTTCCAAATGTGGGCGGGCCGACTTGAATTCGTGGCGATCTTCTCATTATTCGGCTTCCTGATCTCGTTGGTGCGCGGCAAATGATGCGACGCCGACTCACCCTCTTGCTGATGCTGACTGTGGTCCTGCTGGTACCGACCGGTGTTCGAGCCTCCACCGACGTCAGCGTTGACGAATTGCTCGCCGACGGAGCAGCCTTTGCGGGGCAGAGCATCAGCGTGGTTGGGGAACTCATCGGCGACTACGGGCACCGCCGCGATGGCTCGGCGTGGAGTCAGCTGAACGGAGATTCCTATTCAACTGCGCCGCTGTTGGAGGGTGGAGCCCTGGAAGGCCCAAATGCGGGGATCGGGGTCCGGGCCCCGACCGACCTCATCGAGGACCTCGATCCACCGGGCGGATACCACCAACGTGGCCCCCTGGTCCGGGCGTCCGGCATTTGGAAGTATCACGATGAGGACCGCGGCGGTGAAACGTACCTCGATGCGGTGGACATCGAGGTGTTGGAGAGCGGCAGGCCCTTCGACGAGACGGCCGACCCGGTAGTAGCGGCGGCCGGCGCGCTGCTCCTCCTGACCGCGGCCTGGCTGGGGTTTCGGAGCCGCCGACGTTCCGCCGGTTGACTCTCTGCATCGAGGTCGCTTCACCCGGGGAGATCCCACGCCAGTTACGGACGTCGAATCTGGTCGGATCGGTAGCATTTCCGTTATGGACACCGGGTTCTGGAATGAGCCATATGGGACTTCCGAGCGGCTTTGGTCGGGCAATCCGCATTCGCAGCCCCCGGAAATCGTCGCGAGTATGCAACCCGGGTCCGCACTTGATATCGCCTGCGGCGAGGGTGCGGACGCTCTGTGGCTTGCAGAACAAGGCTGGAACGTCACCGCCGTCGACTTCAGCAGCGTGGCCATCGAGCGGGCTCGTCGGGCCGCATCCGAACGTGCCCTCCGGGTTGAATTCAAAGTCGCCGACCTCGACGTTTGGGTTCCGGAAGCAAGCTTCGACCTCATCGTTCAGTTCTACCTTCATGTTGAACCCGAGCGACGTACATTCCTCCATCGGCGGCTGCAACCATGTGTCTGCGAAGCTGGTAGATACCTCACGGTAGGGCACCATCCCGATCATGCTCAATAAGGGATGCAGGGACCTCCTGGATATTTGTTGTTCAGGCCCGAAGATCTCGAGACCGACTTCTCTGAACTGACCACGCTCCGGGCGGAAAGGGTCGAGAACCCTGCGAATGAGCGGTATTCGGTCGACACAATCTATCTAGGTCAACGATTGCCATCGAGAGGCCCGGGATTCTGAGACGGCCACAAAGCTCGGCGCCCGGATCAGCGATCGACGAGCACCACAAGATCATCGCGGTGGATGACCTCGCCTCCCCAACCTTCCGTGGCTGCTGCCGAGCTGTGCTTGCCCAGCACGGGTGCCAGTGCCGTTGAGGAAAGAGTCACCAATCCTTTGCCAACCAGGTTCCCATCCGGATCGTGCACTTCCACCGCGGCACCCTCTGAAAATACTCCCTGGATCTTGGTGATACCCACCGGGAGCAAGGAACCACCCCGGGACACCATGGCCTGCACGGCACCAGCATCAACTCGAAGCGACCCTTCGGCCGGCTGACCGAACGCAATCCACAGTTTCCGCGAGGGTAAGCGGGAGTCATGCGGCTCGATCCAGGTACCAACGGCTTCTCCGGCTGCAGCCCGCACGGCGGCTCTCTTCTCACCTGATCCTGCCACCACAGTCGGAACTCCCGACCAGGCAGCCATGCGGGCCGCAAGCACCTTGGTAGCCACTCCTCCGGAACCCATCGGCCCCGATTGTCCGCCGGCCAACCTGTCGAGAATCTCGTCTGAGTGTTTCACCGCCGTCAGCAATTCAGCATCCGTTTCGAGACGCGGGTCATCCGAGTAGAGACCGGCGGTATCGGTGAGCAACACCAGCAACGCAGCCCGCACCAGATGAGAAACGATGGCTGCCAGTCGATCGTTGTCGCCGAGTCGGAGTTCGTCGACCACGACCGTATCATTCTCGTTGACCACCGGCACGATCCCCAGTGCCAGCATCCGGTCGAGGGCTTCCCGGGCATGCAGGTATTGGCTGCGATTCGCCAGAACATCCTTGGTGAGCAGTACCTGCCCGACCATGCGCTGCCGCGCACCGAATTCGGACGCGTAGCGTTCCATCAACCGGCCCTGACCAACGGCGGCCGCAGCTTGCAGGTCGGGCACCTGGGTGGGACGACGTTCGATCCCCAGCTCCAGAAGCCCGGCCGCCACGGCCCCGGAACTAACCAAAACGGTCGGATGCCCGATCGACCAAAGCTCGCTCACCTGATCAACGACCGAGCTGAGAGCAGCACCGTTCAAACCGCCCGATTGAGAGGCCAGGCTGGATGACCCGACCTTGACGACGATCGGCGTGCCGGCCGGTACTCGGCGCCGCGGCGTCACTCGGTCTCCTCGAATTCGAAAACTAGATCACCGATGCGGACTTCGTCGCCGGGTTCCGCTCCCGCCTCCCGAAGAGCATCGTCGACCCCGATCCTCGCTAGTCGAGCAGCGGCGTAATCTGCTGCTTCCGGTTTGGTCAGATCGTCGAGCCCGACGGCGCGCTCTGCCACGCGGCCCTCGATAACCCAGACATCGCCGTCGCGATAAACCTCGAATCCGGATCGGACCGGCCGGTGCAACACAAACCCCTCCCGCTCCGGCGCCTCTCGAACGGCCAGATCCACTGCGTCGGCTACCGCATGGAGCAGTGGCTCGAGACCTGCTCCGGTTATGGCAGATATCGCATACACAGGCTTCTCTATGGCACTTTCCAACGCGTCTGCTTCGTGAGCGACATCGGGCAAGTCGCCTTTGTTCACGGCAATGACGCGCGGCCGTTCGGCCAGCTCAACCGAATGCCGGGCCAGCTCGTCGATGAGTACGTCGTATTGTCGAAGCAAATTCTCCGTTTGAAGCGGCGAAGGATCAAGCAGGATCACCAGCGCCCGGGCGCGCTCCACGTGACGAAGGAACTCATGTCCGAGCCCTTTGCCTGCTGCCGCTCCTTCGATGAGCCCGGGAATGTCGGCAAAGACGAATTCGCGGTCGGCGATCGAGACAACTCCCAAGTTGGGCTCGAGGGTCGTGAACGGGTAGTCGGCGATCTTGGGGCGAGCGGCAGAAACTCGGGAAATCAGCGTGCTTTTCCCCGCGTTGGGAAACCCGACCAGAGCAGCGTCCGCCAGGAGTTTCAGTTCGAACTCGAACCAAGCCCCTTCGCCGTACTCGCCCTGTTCACAAAAGTTGGGAGCCCTATGGACTCGACTGACGAGAGCTGCGTTGCCGCGACCGCCGCGACCGCCTTCCAATACAGTCACCTGTTGGTGCGCCTCCACCAGGTCGGCGACCACAACCCCTTCATCGTCGCGGATGACCGTTCCCAAGGGGACAGACAGAACCAAGTCGTCACCTTGCCGGCCCGAACGCAGGTCCCCCTGCCCGTGCGTGCCTCCCCCGGCCTCGTGATGCGGGTTTCGCTTATACGTGAGGAGGGTGGCCATCGACGGGTCGGCCCGCAAGATGATTGCTCCGCCCCTGCCGCCAGAGCCGCCGATGGCTTTACCTTTCGGTTTGCCACGGAGCTTCTGAAAACTGACGACACCGGCACCGCCGTGCCCGGCGCGCAGATGTACGCGGACGCGGTCGACGAACACGGGAAGAGTGCCCCTATTCGGGGAGCACGTCTACCAAGCGTCGCCCGTGGCGTTGTCCGTATTTGACGACCCCGGGAGCCATCGCAAAAAGCGTGTCATCCCGGCCTTTGCCCACATTGTCGCCCGGGTGAATCCTGGTGCCGCGCTGGCGAACGATGATGGTCCCTGCGTGGACAACCTGGCCATCGAAAACCTTCGGGCCAAGGCGCTGGGCAGCGGAGTCGCGGCCGTTCTTCGACGACCCTCCGGCTTTTGTTTTCGACATCGGGTCAGTCCTCCTGGGTCTTGGTAGACGGGTCGCTATCGCTCGCAGCGGTCCCGGCTGATTTCTTGGTTGCCGAAGGCTCAGCCAAAGCAGCTTTGGCCTTCTTAGCTGCGGGTAGTTCGATCGCAGTCACCTCAAGAGTCGTGTACTTCTGGCGATGGCCTTGCCGGCGCCGGTATCCCGTCTTGTTCTTGTACTTAAAGATATCGACCTTTGGGCCCTGAGCCTCGCCGAGCACTTTGGCGCGCACCTTCACCTCGCGCAATTGGGCGCGATCACTGATGGCGTTGCCGGCGGCGTCGACGATCAGCAGCGGTGTGAATTCGACCGTGCCATCGGCGTCCTTGAGACGCTCGACGTCGATCACGTCACCTTCGTGCACCTTGGACTGCTTTCCGCCGGTGCGGATGATTGCATACATGATGGATCTACCTCGATCTGAAGCCCGGTAACTCTAACCGTTTCCCGTGGCTTGCCAATATTGCTCCAGCGTTCTCCTAGGTTTCCTCAACTCGTGTCCCCTGCGTGGCCGCCTCTTCGTGAAGGAGCACACCCCGCCCGTTGCAGGTGGGGCAGCTATCGGAGAAGGTCTCCAGCAAGCCTTCCGAAACATTCTTCCTAGTCATCTCGACCAGACCCAGGTTGGAGACATCGAACACTTGCGTCCTCGTCTTGTCTCTTGCGAGCGTTTCCCGCAGCCTCCGCAGCAGGGCCTGCTGATTGGCCTCGGTCTCCATATCGATGAAGTCGATCACGATGATGCCGCCGATATCACGCAGTCGAAGTTGTCTTCCGATCTCCTCTGCTGCTTCCAGATTGTTCTGAAGCACCGTCTCCTCGAGGCTCGAACTGCCAACGAATTTGCCGGTGTTCACATCGATAACAGTCAGGGCTTCGGTCCGGTCGATCACCAAATGGCCACCGGAAGGCAACCACACTTTTCGGTCGAGGGCCTTCCTCAGCTGGTCCTCGACGTGAAACCTCTCGAATAGGGGCAGCGTATCTTCGTATAACTGGACCGTTCGAATGAGATCGGAATCGATCTCCTTGAGATAGTCGATGACAGCTTCGTACGCCTCAGCGTCATCGATCATCAAGCGCCGGAATTCTGGCGTGTAGTGCTCTCGGAGAACCCGCAACAGAAGCGTCGGCTCCTGATAGACGACCCGGGGGGAATTCCCACCGTTCCCAGATTGCTGGATCTCTTCCCATATCTTGGTCAGTCGCTCGATATCGGCGCGAATTTCACTTTTCGACGCGGCCGCGGCTGCGGTCCTGACAATCACTCCGTAGCCCTCCGGTTTGGCTTCCCGGATGATGTCACGGAGTCTCTGGCGGTCCTCATCGGGCAGCCGCCTGCTGATGCCCTGCACGTCCGAGTTGGGCACCAGCACGAGATATCGACCGGGCAAGGAGATCTGGTTGGTCAGCCGGGCACCTTTTTCTCCCATGGCGTCCTTGACGACTTGAACGAGCACGTCGTCACCCTTATTGAGGGCTTCTTCGATGCGCGGCCGGCGCTTTCCGTGCTTGGCGGGGTCGTACTGAATGTCCCCCGCATAGAGAACACCGTTCTTGGCCTCACCGAAATCAACGAACGCGGCTTCCATGCCCGGAAGCACGTTACGGACCCGGCCCAGGTAGACGTTGCCGACCACGGAAGCCTTGTCAGATCGGGCGACGTGATGCTCCACGAGTACCGGCCCTTCCAGGACGACAACCTGCGTCTGGTGCGGAAGGACCCGAACGAGCATCTGTTTCCGCTCGGTCTCGGGGGGAATGATGATCTCTTCATCGCGGATCGCCGTCCGCCCCCGGCCGCTAGTTGGTCGACGCGACTTAGTGCCGGTCGGCCGTATCGGTTTGGGTTTGAGCTCGGCTTTGCGGGATGGTTTAGACGGCGCCTCTTTGATCCGCCGTACCTCGACCACTTGACGCCCTACGCGTCTGGTCTTGTGTTCGACGATCGAATCGCTGCCGACGCCCTTGCGGATGACAGTGGGCGTCTTCCGGCGAAAGATGGCCATACAGATGTGCTCCTCCTCCGGCGTCACGCGCCGGGTGTAGTGCGGAATCCCTCAGGGCCCTACCGGCCGCTGGGGACAGAACGGAGAAGCGTGGAGACGAGACCGGAAATCCTCCGGTGCAGCGGCCACGATGTGTTTTGACCCGGGGATCCAAGCGAAGGGTGCCGGAACCGGGTAGAAACGGCGACAGGAAACCCACCGCTCTCTCCGTTCGAGTTCGCGAAACAGTAGCCGCCGACTGGCGACCTGATCCCAGCGTAGCACGCAGAGTGGTTCTAAGCAGCAACCAGCAACCAGCAACCAGCAACCAGCAACCAGCAACCAGCAACCAGACCGAACACGGTCCTGGCTGATGCTGGGAACGAAGCGGTCTGGAAGCTGGAA
>JAHEDM010000145.1:4713-6841 GCA_024641205.1 Actinomycetes bacterium | reverse complement strand
GGCGAAGCCGACGATCGATGAGGCGGCCGATCCTGCCAGTGCACCGCCGGTTCCGGTCCCGGCTGCGGAGAGCGCGTCGACGCGTGTGGGGTGCAGTTCCATTTCCTGTCGGTACCGCATAGTGAAGTGGATGGCGAAATCGATGCCTATCCCGATGGAGATCGCTCCGATGGTGGCCGTCGCCACGTTGACGCCGAACCCCGCGAAGTACATGAAGGCGTACAGCCAGGCCACCACCAGCAGGATGGGAACGATGCTGACCACCGCGTAGCGGAGAGAGCGCATGAACAAAGCCGCCAATACCAGGCACAAGATCACGGAGATGGGCAGGGAGATGAGCAAGGAGCGGAGGATGGCCTGCAGCTGTTCGTCGCGGGTGATCGGCCCGGCGGTCAGTGTGACTTGGGCTGGGGTTGCGCCGTTGCTGAGATCCGTTTCCAGTTGGGTGATCAAAGGTTCGAGTGCGTCACGGGCCAGGACGATGTTCTCCTGGGCGCGGCTCCCCACGATACCGATCCCGATGACCGCAGCCTGCGTCGCGCCGTCCTCGCTCTGCCAGAAATTGGTGCGGACACCGTCGGGGGTGATCACCACGCGGGCCTCGTCGAGGGGGACTCCGTTCTGGCGGGTGAAGTCGGCGACGGCTGCCAATTGCTGGGGAGTGTCGGGGTAACCATCACCATCATCGTCGGTGATCGGCACTCCCGTGGTCGCCTGGATTGCACCCATCGCGAAGGGGCTCGCCATTACCTCGTCGAGGATGTCCAGAGCGCCGGCGAAGACGGCTACTTCACCGGAATCGCTCTTGGCCAGAGATGGGATGTCGAGCCGACGTACGGCCGCCACGAATTCGTCAAGCGCCGTGATGGCCGCCGGACGGTTGAGGTCGCCCTCGACATAGATGGCCGCCCCCTCTCCACCTGCGTCCCCTGCATGTTGGTCGAGCTTGTCAAGACCGACCACGAAGTCCGTGTCTCCCGAAAAGAAGTCGGCCACGTCGAATCTTGCCTCGATCTGAAGGGCGAAGAAAGCGGCCAGAGCGGTCCCGACCGCGACGATCGGAAGGACAGCAGCGCGCCGGCGAGCAACGGAAACGACCATCCGCCCGATCCGGGGGGAACCCGCCCCCGACATGGAGCGGGCCGTTTCTGTGACTTCCGTCGGGACCCTGCGACGGCCGATGAGATAAGGCGCGACCAGGAACACGATCAGGTAGACCGCCAGCAACGCAACTCCGACCGGCGGAGCGATGTAGACCATGAAAAGCACCGCCGCCATGGCACCGGCGGCTGCCAGCCCGATAGAGTTGGCCGCCAAAAACCTCCCAGTGCGGGTCGATGCTCGCGCTCCAACTCGGGTTTCGATGCCCATCAGCACGACGGGGGTAATCAAGCCGAGCATCACAAAGGCGGCCGTCAGGGCCACGGCTGTTGCCACGCCGAACTGCACGATCGACTCGAGCGGAGAGCTGACGTTGGAGAGGAAGGCTGCCGAGTCGCTGGCCAGGGCGAGCGTGAGGGCACCCAAAACCCCTGCCAAACCCGCCACCAGAGCCGGCCGCGGCTTGAGACCGGTGGTGCGTTCTTCCCGGTAGCGACCTATGGCGTGGAAAGCGAAGTCGACGCCAAAGGAGACCATAGCGATGGGAACGATGAGGTCGAGAGTCAGATCGGACTTCAGGCCGATGAGGTTCGAGAAGCCTTTCAACCACACCACCAGCGAAGCGAGAGCAGCGCCGATGATGGCCACCGCCCAGTACGAGCGGAAAACGACTCCGACCACAATCAACACGGCGAGGATGGTGAACCCGATGAACGGACCGGCAGCGCCGCCCTGCTCGCCGCTGGTGAGGTTGACGTCGATGGCCACGCCCCACACCTGGTTGTGGGCTTCGTCACCGCGCAATACGGATTGAATGTCGCGGGCGAACTCTTCTTTCTCCGTGCCACCGCCCAATTTGACCCCTTGGCCACCTCCACCCAGGGCCAGGTTGTCGGCCAGTACCGTCACGAATATGGCGGGAGATGTCCACCCTCCCGTCGCCGGGTCGAGATTGGCTTCCACCGACAAGCCCCAATCGGACGGGGTGCGCTGCTGGAGGAGTGTTCCGACGGCAGCGCCGACCTGC
>JAHEDM010000145.1:0-4703 GCA_024641205.1 Actinomycetes bacterium | reverse complement strand
CTGGCGGCGGCGAGCCCTCCAATCCCTTGGTTGTGCAACAGCGCGTCGGCAGCATCGGCCAGGGTGTACGTCGCCTCGATGTCCACGCCCTGATCTGCGTCGAAGTAGGAGAGAAGCTTGGGACCTACTTCTGGATCGGCGCGGAGGCCGGCAGAGTTCTCGAACAACTCCAACATCGGGTCGCGAGCGAGGACGTTCCCGTCCCGGGCTTCGACTACGAAGAAAGTCCCGAACACGCTCGAGGCGAAGCGGTCGCTGATGAGCTGTTCGGCATCGGTGACCTCACCGCGCGGATCCTGGGAAGCGGTTTCCTCAGGGGCCATCGTGAGGAACGGGATGGCCAGCAACGCTGTGACCAACAATGCCACCCCGACGGCGGCCCCCGATCGGCGTTCCATCAAACTGGCCACGCGCTCACTCACCGAGGCGGTCGCGGCCGGACGGTTCCCCTCCTCCATGCCGACTCCCTCTGGGAATGCTTGGCAAACAGTAATCCTGTGAAGCTCGGGTGTCTAGGGTTGTATTTGTCTTTCCGGCGAAGGCGAGCCACACGGGATGCACGGAGCGGGCTGTACGTTTTGCGCTCACACCGGATACCCCGGGGTCTACGAGTTGCCGACGCTCACCGGTGACATCAGAGCGATGGTGATTACCGGCGCCGGGCGCGATGTGATCCGCGACTACTGCAGGAACCCGATCATCCCCAACAACGCCGTGATAGATACACCGAGCATTGCCTCCCGCGACACCTTCGCGCGACGGGTACGCGAGGAGCGTCGCGTTGTCATCAGAGTCCTCGACCAGAGGGCTCGGTGAAACCGGCCGTCACATCGCCGTTGGTGACCGCTGCCGTGAATTCGATCCGGCGGGTACCGTCGGTGAAGCTCACCGCCAGGTGTGGACCGGAGTCGGTGGTGTCGCCCTGCCAACCCGGGGTTTGGGCCTGATAGACGGAGAGGGAGTTTCCCGCGCGTTCCACGACGATGACGCCGACCTCGGGGATCTCGTAGGCGAGCAGCTCGGGTTGCTCGGCCAGCGGTTGCAGTTGGGTTCCCTCGACCGCCGGGACCTCCTCGATGACAGCTGCGGCCGCGACGGTGGGATCAGCCGCCAGGACTTCGAGATTGGCGGCCGCGGCCGGCACATACAGCACCGTTTGATCGATCCGGGGTCGTTCGACCCTACTGTGGCAGAGGGTTGCCCACATACTGTTGGCCTAAGACAGGTGAGGGAGTAAGTGACTGAGTTATGGACGAAGTGAGGATGATCCTCTCAGGGTCATGGGTAGCCATGATGCTGACCTATCTCCTGGGGGACGTGCTGCGGATATTCGCCGGCGACTTCACCGCCGGCGAAATGGACGGCCAGAAAGCAACGCAGGCGATGTGGATCGGGGCCGCGCTGGTCATGCTGATCCCGATCGTCATGGTGGTCCTGTCCCTGACGTTGGGGTACCCGGCCATCCGCTGGGTGAACATCGTCGTGGCCATACTTCTTGTCATCTTCAATCTCTTTGGCCTGCCTTACCCGTCCGCCTATGACAACTTCTTGATCGTGGTGAGTTTCGTCTTCAACGGACTGATCGTCTGGTACGCATGGACGTGGGTCTAGCCCCGGCCATGTGTCGGGCAAGACTCACCGCCGACAGCCCCAACAAGGAGATCGTATGAAAGCGATAGTCCAAGACGAGTACGGCTCATCTGAGGTTCTTAGGATTGAAGATATCGACAAACCGGTCGCCAACGACGACGAAGTGCTGGTCCGCGTCCAAGCAGCGTCCGTTCATCCGGGCGACTGGCTGTTGATGACGGGCCGGCCGCTGCTGTTCCGACCCGGGTTCGGGCTTCGCAAGCCGAGAAAACGAGTTCCAGGATTCGACTTCGCCGGGACCGTCGAAGCGGTTGGCGGGAATGCCAAGGAGTTTCAGCCGGGCGATGAGGTCTTCGGAGAGGCTGCCAACGGCAGTTGTGCAGAATATGTGTCTGTTTCCGAGGAGAAGATGGCGTTGAAGCCCGCCAATCTCACGTTGCAACAGGCAGCGGTCTTGCCCGTCTCCGGAGTCACCGCCCTTCGCGGGTTGCGCGATGCGGCGAAGGTGCAACCCGGACAGCACGTGCTGATCAACGGGGCTTCGGGAGGTGTCGGCACGTTTGCGGTGCAGATTGCCAAGGCTTTGGGAGCCGAAGTGACCGGCGTGTGCAGCACCCGGAATGTCGAGATGGTCCGATCGATTGGCGCCGATCACGTCATCGATTACACCCAGGACGACTTCACCACGGGCGGTGAGCGGTTCGACGCCATCCTCGACAATGTCGCCAACCATTCGCTGGCCGACTGCAGACGAGCACTCATTGGCGAGGGGATTCTCCTCACGAACAACGGAACTTCGGGCAGTCGCTGGGTTGGGCCGCTGGGGCGCATGGCCGCCGCGGCGTTGCTGTCACCGTTCGTACACAAGCAAGGGCCCCCGTTCTATGCGCCGGTGCGAAAGAGAGACCTGATTGACCTCAACGAGTTGATTGAAGCGGGCAAGATCACCCCGGTCATCGACCGAACGTATCCGTTGAGCGAGACCGCTGAGGCTGTGGGACATGTCGGCGAGGGACACGCCCGAGGAAAGGTCGCCATCACGGTGTGAGTAGCGTTCTCGCGGCGTCGCACTTCGTGCTCGCCCCTGGGCGATAGAGCCGGTTTAGCTCAGTTCATCTGAGGCTGAATGGCGGGTATTCGTCTGTGACCAGCAAGGACATGTAGGCGCTCACCCGAAGCCCCCATCGGCCCACCCCGACGATGTAATCGAATAATGCCTGGGGGTAGCGTCCGGTGAAGAGGATGGCGAACCAGGCGATAACCCAGACGAAGATGCCGACAGCTACAAGCACGGCGAGCACGATGTAGTGGGGGAGGGCCAGCAGCCATTTCACCAGCGGCAGCCAGCGATTGAGGTCTTGCTCGACGTCGGGGTAATCGATCTCGAGATGTACCGATTGTTCGTCGACGGTCGACGGGTACTTGTCGGTGAGCAGGAAGAAGTAGGCGCTGACCCGGGCTCCGAAGCGGGTCAATTCCCGGGCGAAGTCGAACCACCAGCGCGGGTACCGCTGCCGGAACACGATCATCAACATCGTCGCGATGAAGAGCCCGCCGGTAATCCCGCCGCCGGTTCTCTCGATCTGTTCGCCGGCTTCGGCCGCGGTCTCGTTCCCCGTTGCGGTCAGCAACGCCAGGATGATGCCAATCGGGATGATCCAGACCAACCGAAAGAACGTAGTAAACCGGTCGAGTTTTTCCGGGTAGTCGATCTCGAGACGAGCGGCGTAGGTTTCGGACGGTGTCACCATGGTCTGCCTCCTCAGGCTGTGTGTGCAGGCCCCTATTCGAGCATTTTTCGTCTGAACAGAACCAGAGCCAGGGCGACGACCGCCAGGGCGTAGCCAAGCACCCAGTAGAAGTCTGTAGCGATGGAACTGAAACCGGCCCCGCCGATCATGATGTTTCTGGTCGCGTCGAGAGCGTGGGCGAAGGGGAGGGCTTGCCCAACGCTCTGGAACGCGCCGCCGATCGCATCCAGATCCATCCAGGCTCCACCGAAGATGGTCAAGATGAGGACCACCGCATACGCGCCGGACAATGGTGCGACCGCAAGGAGCGATCCAAGCGCCATTCCCAATCCGATATAGAACACCGACATGACCAGCAGGACGAGGAAGACCAGGCCAATACTTCCCTCGACTTTCAACCCCAAAAAAGCCCCGATACCGAAGAGCAGAACGCCTTGGAAGATCGCCACCGGCACGTAGGGCACGGAATAGGCCGCCACGAAATCGCCGGCCCGTACCGGGGCGGTCAACAGCCGGGCAAAGAGGGCACTCTCCCTATCTCGAGAGAGGGTCATCGCCGCGCTGAACATCAACATGACGAAGCCAAAGAGCACAATTCCGGGTGCCAGGGAGGTGGGTGCGAAGATTGCATCGAATTGTCCGAAGGCCTGCAGTACCAGCAACAGAACGACGGGCAGCCCGACTGTGAGACCCAGGGACAGCGGATCCCGCCACACTTCCTTGAGATTCCTCTTGGCCAGCTCCAGGGATCTCATTCTCTCAGCTGCTTTCCGGTGAGATGCACAAACACGTCGTCCAACGTGACCTGCCGTCTATATGTGGATTGGATAACCACGCCCCTCGGTCGCAAACAATCCTCGATGGCGTAGAGGCTCACGTCTGCGGCCTCGATCTCCACCCCATCCTCGATTGCCCTCACTCCCGGATATATCTGCCGCAGCGCGTTGATGGCGTCTTCGGTCAGGTTCTTTGCCTCGACGACCGTCACCGGCGTGTCAGAGATGCCGTCTTTGAGCTGGCCGGGGGTTCCCAGCGCAGCGATCTTTCCTTCGTCGATGATGGCGACCCGGTCCGCCAGGGCGTCGGCTTCTTCGAGGTAGTGGGTGGTCAGCACGATCGTCTTCTGTCCCTTGAGCCCGGCAATGTGCTCCCAGATGGCTCGTCTCGCTTGGGGGTCCAGACCGAGGGTGGGCTCGTCGAGGAAGAGCACCTGCGGGTCAGAAACCAGCGCCATGGCGATGGTGAGTCTCCGCTTCATTCCCCCCGAATACTTCTTGACCGGCTCCTGCGCCCGCTCGGTCAGGCCCATCATGTCCAGGAGCTGCTCAGACCTCTTCCGCGCCTCTTGCTTCCCGATTCCGT
>JAHEDM010000144.1 GCA_024641205.1 Actinomycetes bacterium | reverse complement strand
ACCCCGCTATTCGTGCGACGGGCAACCGCAGCCACAATCGAAGTGTCCGAAGGTGTCCGACCGGTGCGAGCCACTGCCGCCGCCCCATCCGTTGCGATTCGCAGCGTGGTGATGATGGCGCCCTCGATCAATGAGCGGTCGGCCAGCAGCTCACCCAGGTCTACGGTCCGGGTGGCGCCGCCGATCCCGGCCAATATGACCTGTCCCGCAAAGACCAGGCAACCCGCAACGAGCTCACTTTCCGGGTTTGCTGTCGCGATGGTTCCTCCGACCGTTGCGGCATTGCGGAGGGTGTTGGGTCCCTCGCGGCGGGCCAGTTCCTGCAGAAGCTGCGGGACGGCCGGATGAGCCGCCAGCTGGTCGAGCCGGACCATGGCGCCGATTTCCAGCATCGTGCCATCTGTGCGGATCGCGTCGAATCCAATCGACTGCAGATCGACCACCTCAAACGGATCGGTCGACTCGATCGCATTGAGCGACGTCCCACCGGCCAGCACCACCCTACGGGTATTCCCCCGATCGAGGAGTGAGAGGGCCTCTTCGAGGCTCTCGGGTCGGTGATATCCCACCACTGCATGCATCATCAGACCTCGATGGCTCGACGGTGCGGCCCGGCCGGCTGGAAACATGACCGCATAGCTTCAGGTTAGTACCGGGATCCCGTTTTTAGTCTCGGCGAGCCCCCGGTCGGCGGGCTTCTTCTACTGCACTGATTTTGAGGTCCCAAAGAGCCTCGGTCAGCGACACGTGATACACGTGCGGGTTGATCAAGCGTCGGACACCCGGGTCGAGGCGGTCGAGATCGGCCCGGCGGCGCGCCCTGATGTCGTCGAGTTCGGGAAGCTCATAAACCAATTCGCCCTCACGAAGGACCTCGACCGCCAGAGTCTCGATCCCGGAGATGTCGGTGCGATCGAGAGTACGATACGACGTGTGTTCGGTTGGGTGATGAAGGACGACCTGATCGGTGGCCAGGGGGTCTTCCCCGTCCATCCCAAGCACATCTGCCGTTGCCGTCTGCCGCGTGTCGTAGAAACGCCAGGCTTCCTTCTTGCCGGGGTTGGGGATTTTGGCACGTGCTTCTGAGACCTTCAGGACCGGCACCCATGCACCGGCCTCACGGAGAGCTACCAGCTTGTACACGCCGTCCAGGGCTGAGTCCCCCTGAGAGGTGATCAGGCGGGTACCAACGCCGTACGTCAACCGGCCGATCAACCGGGCGGGGTCAACGCCGTAGCGGGGCGCTTCCGCTTCGATCTGGGAGACGATCTGCCAGATGGCCAGCTCATCGAGATTGGATGACAGAACAATCGCCACATCAGCGAACCCGGCCTCGTTCAGCTGTTTGGCCGCTTGAATGCTGAGGTAGGCCAGATCTCCCGAATCCAGCCTGATCCCGACCGGCTCATGGCCTGCGCGCCGCAACTCCTCAAAGACGGTTATGGCGTTCGGCACCCCGTTTTCCAAGGTGTCGATCGTGTCGACCAAGAGCAGGCAGTCATCCGGATACAGCTCGGCGTAGGCCCGAAACGCTCCCAGCTCCCCATCTCCGCGCGCCATGAACACCTGCACGAGACTGTGGGCGTGGGTGCCCTTCGAGGGTATCCCCACCGATCGTGAGACACCGACGTTCGAGGTGAAGTCGGCCCCGCCGATGAGAGCCGCCCGGGAGCCGGCGTTCGCTCCCCGATCGGGAGCCCGACGCATGCCGAATTCGAGCACCGGCCTGCCCCGTCCCGCTTCGTTCACCCGCGACGCCTTGGTGGCGATGAGAGTTTGGTAGTTGAGGTGGTTGAGCAGGGGCGTCTCGAGGATCTGGGCCATAGCCAACGGACCGCGCACCACGGTGAGCGGAACGTTGGGATGAACGACTCGCCCCTCCGGAATGGCTTCGAGGCTGATCGCTTCGAAGGAGCCATTGCCACGCAGCCAGTGAAGGAAATCATCGTCGAAGACCCTCCGGCCTGCGCTGCCGGTCAGACTGCCGAGGTAGTCAATGTCTTCGTCCCCAAAGCAGGCCGTTTCCATCCAATCGAGCAACCACTCCAGCCCGGCGTTGATGCAATACCCGGCCTGGTGTCTCCCATAGTCCGGGTAACTCCGGAAGAAGTGATCGAACTGGGCCGGTTGCTCGTGGATGCCCAGCCGGAAGTACAGCTGAGCCATGGTCAGCTGGTAGTGGTCGGTGAAAAGGATGCCATCCGTTCCGGCGCGCTTTCCCTCTTTCAAACGTTTCTCCCGAGTAGGGGGTCCCGATGGTACCGCCCTAGCCGCGCCGCCCCACCACCCAGGCAGTGACAATCCACGCTCCGACCGTCCAGGCGGCCAGAGCTGCGTAGCTGAGCCCGACGTCCGTGACGAACCCGTTGGTGAGGCTGTCTCTGATCACCTGGGCCATGTGATAGAAGGGTAAGACGCGGTGGACCGAAGCCAGCCAGTCCGGGAACTGGGCGATGGGTACCACGATCGGCGAGAACAGAAGCACAAAGAACACGGTCATGTTGGTCAGGAAATTGATGACGATCGGGTTCTTCACGCCGTGGGCCATGCCAAAACCGACCGAGGTGGTCATGAGTGAGGTGAGCAGGATCGCTGGGACGACCATGGGCGAAACGCTGAGCTGCGCACCGTAGTTCCAGGCTCCCACCCCGAGAGCGATCGCCACGCCCGGCAGAGCCATCAGCGTGAAGACCGTGAAGGTCGAGGCGGCTGCCGCCAGCCGGGGAACCGGCAGCGACCAGAGGAATTCGTAGGTCTGGGCAATCCGTTGTTGGGCAACCATGTTGGGGACCATGACGAAGCCGATGGGGATGAGGGCAATAGCCGGCACTCCGCCGGCCATGAAGGTCCCGACCTCTGGTGGTACGTCACCCAGATAGAAGCCGTACAGGACCGCCATCCCGGCGCCCATCAAGACCTGGATGACGATTCCGAAAGCCAGCCATTCTCCCAGGCCTCGCACATCGAATCGCAACATCATGGTGTAGCTGCGCAGCCAGCGCCCGGCCCCGCTGGTCACCGTCCAGGACCCGATGGCCGGGGTGCCGATCGCCGAGATATCGCGAGTAGCCATCAGTCCCTCCTTCCAATCACCCAGGCGGCGACCAGTGCTGAGATCGCTGTGTACACAACCAGGACCACATAGGACCTCCCGACGTTGTCCACGAGGCCTTCAGTCAGGGCCGCCCGTATCACCGCTGCCATGTGTTGAAACGGGAGCCATTCATTGACGGCGGCCAGCCAGCCGGGGAGGTTCTCGGGTGGAAAGTTGATCGGCGAAAAACCGAGGATCACAAAGATCAGCAACTGGGTGATCATGTTCGTGATCATGGGTTTGGGGATGGCGTGCGCAAACGCGTACCCGATCAGGGTGGCCGTGCCGATCGTGAGCAGCACCGCCGGAACGATCGCCGGGGAAACCTGGAGCGTCAGGTCGTACCTCCAATCGGCGATGACAAGAGCAGCCACCATGCCGGGGATGGCGATGATCGTGTTGACGGTCAGCCAGGCCGCCGCCTGGGTGGTGCGAGGGACCGGCAGCGACCACAGGAAATCGTAGGTTCCGGCCACTTTGTGATTGCTGACGAGTTGAGGGCCCATGACGATTCCCACGGTGATCAAGGTCACGACCGCGACCCCGGTCGCCAGAAACAAGGCGTTGCGGACCGGTATCTCGTCGAAGAAAAGACCGATCCCGAGAGCGAAGCCGCCCCCGATCACCATCTGAAGGGCAACGATGAGCGGAAGAAGCAGGCGGAGGCTCCCGAGTTCCCAGCGGGTCATATGCACATAACTCTGCAGCCAGTGGGCCGGCCCCGACCGAACCGGATGGACGGCAATGCTCGCCGTGGCCATCGACGTCATAGCGTGGCGTTCCCGTTGGAAGATGTGTGTCCCGTAAGTCTGATGTACACATCCTCCAGGGTGGTAGCCCCCAGGGCGTATTCCTCCGCCACACCCCGGGCCATCAACTCCTGGGCCCAGCCGATCCCGACGGTGGCATCCGTTTCGCTGATGACGTTCATGACGTTGTTCCCAACCCGGGTGTTGTGTTGGACGAAATCGGGCAACTCGGGGGTCGGGTGGCCCGGCACCATCATCAGCTGCAGCCGCAGGCGACCCCGGTCTTCCGCCTTCAGTGAGGACGAGGTTCCCTCGGCGATCAATCGGCCCTCGTTGATGATCGCCAATCGGTCGACCGACTTCTCGGCTTCGAGAACGTTGTGCGTCACCAGCAGGACGGCCGATCCGAGGTCACCGAGACGGCGGACTTGTTCCCACAGCAGCCGGCGACGGCGCGGATCGACGTCGTTGGTCGGTTCGTCGAGGATCACCACCCGGCCCGGCCAGACACTCACCATGGCGAAACCGACCAGGCGCTTGACGCCGCCGGAGAGCTTGATGCCGAGCGTTTCAGCCCACTCTCCGATGTCCAGAGCTTCGATCATCTCGTTGGTGCGGGCAGTCACCGCCCCCGATTCACCGCCTCGAATCATTCCGGTCAGCCTGATCACGTCTCTGGCCCTGAAGGAGTCGATCGGCATCTGGGCTTGCGGAAGATATGAGCACAGCTGCCGGGCTGCGTCGGGGTCTTCGATCAGATCGTACGGGCCGAGCGTCAATTCGCCGGAGGTCGGTTTCAGCAAGCCGATGATCTGCTTGACGAGGGTGGTTTTGCCTGCTCCGTTCGGTCCAAGCAATCCGTATACCTCGCCGGGCCGGATCTGCAGCGTGATCCCGTCGTTGGCCAGGAGATCCCCGAACGCCTTGGTCACGGTGCGGGCGTGGAACCTCCAATCACCCTCCGATTCCAGCCGATCGGTCACGACTCCCCTTCCACGGCTGCAATCATTATGCCCTTCCTCCGATATGACAGCATAATGATGTCATAATGATGTCATCCTGTCAACCCCGCTCTCCGAACGCGACGAAGCCCCCGTCGTGACGGGGGCTTCGAGCTTCGGGCGGGTAGGCCTAGCCGTGTATGACGAAGTCCCCCGCGGCCACCATCAACATCACGAACAGACCGAAATATGCGCTCAGCAGCGTGACCTTGACGAGTTTCCTAGCGACCACCATGATTCGTTTACTCCCTCTGCACGCGCGCCCCTACGCCCTCTGGATGACTTCGAGCCCCTACCTGGGCCGTCTCCGAATCTGTTGGGTAGATCGGCTTGCGGAACGTGTGCGTCTATCTTTTTGTTTCTTCGGAGCAATTGTCCCTCAGGTTCAGCCTTACGCGTAGGGACTTTTGCCTCTATTGCGTGGGTCCTCCGCCGTATCGAGCATCAGCCAGAGATCGGCTCGCGCAGCCATCAGCGGGTGGTCGTCAATCCGCCAAACCCAACTTCTGGGCGAGGCCGATGCGCTGAATCTTGCCGGTCGCGCCCTTGGGTATCTCCTCCAAGAACACGACCCGGCTGGGCACTTTGAACGGCGCGACCTGCTCCGCCACATACGACCGCAACTCTTCCGCGCTGATTTCGCAGCCGTCCTCGAGGACGACGGCGGCCCCGACCTCCTCGCCGAGCGTCTGGTGCGGAATCGCGAACGTCACAGCTTGGGCAACGGCGGGATTCCGAAGCAGCACCTCGTCGATCTCGAGCGGACCGATCTTCTCACCCCCGCGATTGATCTGTTCCTTGAGGCGCCCGGTGAGAAACAGGTAACCATCCTCATCGAGGAATCCTTCGTCCCCGGTCCGGAACCACCCGTCCGTGAAAGACGAGGCATTCGCTTCCGGGTTGTTCTCGTAGCCGTCGAAGACCGTTGCACCCCTGATAACGACCTCGCCTCGCTCACCTTGGGAGAGCACCTGGTTCGCTTTGTCGAGTATGGCGACTTCGATGCCGGTCGGATGGCCCACCGAGCCGGGCTTGGCGGTACCGGGCGGCAGTGGGTTGGAGGCCATCTGATGAGCTGCTTCCGTCATGCCATAGGCTTCGATGACCGGCACGCCGAAAAGCGCGGTCAGGCCCTCCAGGACGGGACCCGGAAGGGAGGCAGAGGAAGACCTCACGAGGCGCAACGATGTGCTGCGCGGCGCCCGCGAACGCGCCATTACCGACACGGCCTGGTGCATGCTCGGCACAGCGGTGTAGTAGGTCGGCTGGTGGGCTTCCATCCAGCGGTGGAATTCGAACGGGTCGAAACCGGGTGAGCACACCACCGAGCCGCCTGCCGAAAGCGGCGCAAGCAAACCGGCGACCAGACCGTGAATGTGGAACAGGGGCATAACGTTCAGCGAGCGATCGTTCTGGTCCAATCGAAGCGATGCGGCGACATTCCGAGCCGAATGAACCAGGTTGCGTTGCCGGAGCGGAACGATCTTGGGCCGGGAGGTAGTGCCGGAAGTGTGCAGTACCAGAGCGACGGTTTCGCCGGTCGGCTCAGCGCGGGCAATGCGAGCCAATCCCCCAACCGCGAGGTCAAGCGCGGTAAAACCGCCGGAAACCATGATCGTCATCGCACCTTCCGGCAAGGCGGCATGAGCGGCGGCCATCTCCCCCTCCGGCGCTATCAGTGCCTTCACCCCGAGATCATCCAAGTAGTAGCGGAATTCGTCTTCTCGGTACGTCGGGTTGAGCGGCGCGGTGCATCCGACTAGGGAAACTGCAAGAAAGACCAAGGCCATCTCTGGCCCGTTTGGCAAGACGATGGCGACGCGGTCGCCTGCTCCGATACCCGCCCCGCGCAGCTGGTCGGCGAGGCGAAGCACCTCACGGCGCAACGTAGCCCAATCGAGCGCCTCACCGTCGGCGGCGATCAACGCCGGAGCTTTGTCTTGTCCGGTTTCGAGGAGCGAGAATAAGGTGTCCATTAGACCGACAATACTCGCCGAGTTCGTTG
>JAHEDM010000143.1 GCA_024641205.1 Actinomycetes bacterium | reverse complement strand
GATCGACCCTCACGTGGCGCTCGAGTTTGTCGGCGAATTGTCGGACCCCGGTGTATTCGTCTTCGCCGACGTCCATCCGCTCCTGTCCGACTCGCTGGTGATCCGCCGCATCAAAGAGGTCGCCCAGGCCGCCAAACGCGGTCAGACCCTCGTGCTGACCGGACCCCGCAAGGAGGTGCCACCGGAAATCGAGAGTCTTGCTCACCAATGGTCCCTGCGACCGCCCGACCGAGATGAACTGGCCGCGCTGGTGAAGAGAACCCTGGAGACCTTCGCCGCCCGTTCGTTCCCGGTAGTCGTCAACGCGGCAGAGGTCGAACAGATAGTCGATGCCCTGCGCGGACTCACCATCACCGAAGCCGAACGTCTGGTCCAGCGAGAGGCGCTGCGCGACGGTCAGATATCAGCGGCCGACATACCGGCCCTCCGCACCGCCAAAGCCGAGCTGCTCAATTCGGACGGGATCCTCGAACTGGTAGAAGCCGACGTCGGCACGCTCGATACCATTGGCGGACTCAATGGTCTCAAATCGTGGCTGCGGCTCCGCCGGCGCGTGATGATCTCCGACGACGCTCTGACGGGCCTCGATCCGCCCCGGGGGGTCCTGCTCACCGGTGTGCCCGGTTGCGGCAAATCGCTGGTAGCAAAAACCCTTGCCCACACATGGGGACTTCCCCTGGTTCTCTTGGATCCGTCCCGGCTCTACAGCAAGTACATCGGTGAATCCGAGCAACGACTCAGCTCCGCCCTCTCGACGGTTGAAGCCATGGCTCCGGCGGTGTTGTGGATCGATGAGATCGAGAAGGGTTTGGCGTCGTCCGGTGACGCCGACGGCGGCGTCAGCAAGCGGCTGCTCGGCACCTTCCTCCGCTGGATGCAGGAGCGAAGCGGCGATGTCTTCATGGTGGCGACCGCTAACGACGTGTCGGCTTTGCCTCCGGAGCTGCTCCGGCGGGGCCGATTCGATGAGATATTCTTCGTCGACCTTCCCGGGACCGACGAACGAGCCGACATCTTCTCCATTCACCTCGCCAAGCGGGGGCAGGACCCGAGCCGTTTCGATCTCGGGCCACTGGTAGCAGGATCAGAAGGCTTCTCCGGAGCCGAATTGGAGACGGTCGTCGTTGGGGCGCTCTACCGAGCTTTCGCGGATGAAGGAGACCTGACCACGGACAGCTTGATGAAGGAGCTGGCGGCCACGGTCCCCCTGTCCGTATCACGCCGGGAAGATGTGGCATCCTTTCGAGCCTGGGCCGAAGGACGAGCGGTATTTGCCTGACCGGAACCTCCAGATCGAGGCCGGGACGGCTATCCTCCCTGCATGACCGAACGACCGGCAATCATCCGCATTTCTGAGTCCATCGACGGGGAAGACGCCCGCGTCATGATCACTCTGGAGTGGGCCGATACCGTCTTTCACGGCGAATCAATTGGCTCGGCCGGGAACGAACACCGGGCCCGTCTCGTCGGCGAAGCAACCCTCAACGCGGTCGAAAAGGTCACCGACGGCCGCATTCACCTCGATCTGGAAGCAGTCGCCACTCAGGATCTCGGGGTAGTGCAGGTCGCCCTAGCCCAGGTGAATCTCACCGATACCGGCGAGTCGCTCGTCGGCAGCGCCCTGGTGAGCGAGCACGATCCATCGGCTGCCACCGTGAAAGCCATCCTCGACGCGATCAACCGCAGACTCGCCAGCGTTCTCTGAGACCCGGACGTAGCGCCTCCGGCTCAGTCGCTCTCGAGGTCCTGACGGAGTTGGATTCTCGACTGGCGGCGCGTCTCTGCTTCCCGCTGCCTGCGTGTTTCTTCAACGGTGTCCGGTGCTACGCCGGGTACGGCTACCGGTCGTCCATGCTCGTCGAGCGCCACCATGGTGAGATAGGCCGTTGTCGTATGGTCCTGATCGCCGGTCACGGGGTCCTCTCGATGCACGGTGACCTCGACCTCCATCGACGAATTCCATGCCTGGGTCACGCAGGCGGTCAGACTCAGCACATCGCCGATATGTACGGGAGCGTGAAACGTGAGCGAATCGACCTGAGCGGTTACCACCCTACGTTGGGCGTGCCGCATCGATGCCACTCCGGCCGCCGAGTCCACCAGCTTCATGATGGATCCGCCATGCACGAAGCCGTCCGTGTTGGCATCGGTGATCTGCATCACCTGGGCCATGGTCGTCAACGACTCAGTTGGTTTCTTGGCATCCATGGTCGTCTCCTGAATCTGATAGCATAAGACTTAGATTTATTGGAATGCGTTGACTACGAAATAGGTTGTTGCCAACGACCTTACAGGAGCAGACGTCATGGCCGTCGATTTCGACAAGTTCACCCACCGATCGCAGCAGGCGATGGTTCGCGCCCAAGAACTCGCCGGAGCGCATCCACATCAGTATGTCGAACCCGCCCATCTGTTGTTGGCTCTATTGGATCAGACCGAGGGCATTACCTATCCCCTCCTGGCCAAACTGAATGTCCAGCCGCCCGACCTGCGCCGGGAAACCGAAGAGCAGCTCAACCGTCTCCCCAAGGTGTACGGAGGCGAGGTGGCGATTTCCAAGAGTCTCCTCGAAGTCTTTCAGTCCGCCGAGACGCGCCGGACCGAAATGCGGGACGACTACCTATCAGTCGAACATCTCCTCCTGGCCCTGGCCGGATCGAAGACCCCGACCGGAGAACTGCTGCGAACCCACGGCGCAACCCCGCAAGCCATGTTGGAAGCGTTGACCGACATCCGGGGCAGCCAGCGCGTGACCAGCCAGGACCCCGAATCAACGCTGCAAGCTCTCGACCAATACGGACGGGACCTGACCGAGATGGCCCGCCAGCAGAAGCTGGACCCGGTCATCGGCCGGGACGATGAGATCAGACGGGTCATCCAGGTGCTGTCCAGACGGACCAAGAACAACCCGGTCCTCATCGGTGAGCCCGGCGTCGGCAAGACGGCCATCGTCGAAGGGCTCGCCCAGCGTATCGGGAACGGTGACGTCCCAGAAGGCCTCAAGAACAAGCGCATAGTGGCGCTCGACCTGAGCGCCATGGTGGCAGGTGCCAAGTACCGGGGAGAGTTCGAAGAGCGCCTGAAGGCAGTGCTGGCCGAGATAAAGGCGTCGGAAGGCCAGATCATCACGTTCCTCGATGAGATGCATACCATCGTCGGCGCCGGTGCGGCGGAGGGTGCGATGGACGCATCCAACATGCTCAAACCCATGCTGGCTCGGGGCGAATTGCGCATGATCGGCGCAACCACCCTTGATGAATACCGCAAGCATGTCGAAAAGGATGCCGCCCTCGAGCGACGATTCCAGCCGGTGATGGTGAACCCCCCGAGCGTGGAAGACTCGATCGGGATTTTGCGCGGGCTCAAGGAGAGGTATGAAGTCCACCACGGGGTCCGCATCACCGACTCCGCCCTGGTTGCCGCGGCCGTTCTCTCCGACCGGTACATCACCGGCCGCTTCCTCCCCGACAAGGCAATCGACCTGATCGACGAGTCGGCCTCCCGGCTCCGCATTGAGATCGATTCGATGCCGGAGGAGATCGACGAATTGGAGCGGCGCATCAAGCAGTTGGAGATCGAGCGTGCCGCTCTGACGAAAGAGACCGATGACGCCTCCAAGGAACGCTTGGCCACGCTCGAGCAGGAACTGGCCGACGTCCAGGAGGAGTCAAATGGGCTCCAGGCCCACTGGAACCTCGAGAAGGAAGAGATCGGCCGCATCCGCAGCGTCAAGCAGCAGACCGAAGAGGCCAAGGCCGAGGCCGAGCGCGCAGAGCGGAACGGAGACCTGGAGCGGGCGGCTGAGATCACCTACGGCACCCTTCCCGACCTGGAGCGAAAATTCGCCGAGCGGCAGCAGGAACTGGAGAAGCTCCAGGCTCAGAAGAAGATGCTGAAGGAAGAGGTCGACGAAGAGGACGTCGCCGAAGTGGTTAGCCGCTGGACGGGAGTTCCGGTAGCGCGACTGATGGAAGGAGAGATCGAGAAGCTGATCCGTCTCGAGGACCATCTGCACCGGCGCGTGATCGGCCAGGACGCGGCAGTGACCGCCGTTGCCAATGCCATCCGCCGCAGCCGGGCCGGGTTGTCTGACCCGCAAAGACCCATTGGATCATTCATCTTCCTGGGCCCCACCGGGGTCGGCAAGACGGAGCTGGCCCGCGCCCTGGCGTGGTTCATGTTCGACGATGAACGGGCCATGGTGCGCATCGACATGTCCGAATACATGGAGAAGCACAGTGTCTCCCGGCTGATCGGCGCCCCTCCCGGGTACGTCGGGTACGACGAGGGTGGGCAGCTCACCGAAGCGATACGCCGGCGCCCCTACTCGGTGATCCTCCTCGACGAGATCGAGAAAGCTCACAGCGATGTGTTCAACGTGCTGCTCCAGGTCATGGACGACGGTCGTCTCACAGACGGTCAGGGTCGGAGCGTCGATTTCTCCAACACCGTTCTGATCATGACGTCCAACCTGGGGTCGCAGTACATAGAGCCGACCAGCAGCGACGAGCAGGTTCGCCAGCAGGTCATGGCCGTTGTACAGACCCACTTCCGTCCTGAATTCCTCAACCGAGTCGATGAGGTGATCGTGTTCCATCGGCTCACCCAGGAGCACCTGCGCCAGATCGTCGACATCCAACTCGAACACGTGCGGAGTCGCCTGACCGCGCGCCGGATCAGCCTCACCTTGACCGACGCAGCCAAAGACTGGCTGGCGTCGGAAGGGTACGACCCGGCCTACGGCGCTCGCCCCCTCAAGCGGCTCATCCAGACCGAAATCGCCGACAAGCTGGCGTTGCAGATCCTGGACGGGACTTTCCGGGAGGATGACGCGGTCCAGGCAGATGTGGGTGAAAGCGGCCTCGTGTTTCAAGCCGCCTAGCTACCAGTCACCAGTCACCAGTCGATAGCCAATCGGAACTCGAGACTCGGAACTCGGAACTCGGAGCTCTCTTCAATTCCCGACGCTGCGACGGTTCCATCTGCGATAATCAACCTATGGAAAACGATATTTGGCGCTGGTTGTGGACGGTCCTGGCAGTGGTGCTGGCCGTAGGCGAGATATTCACCGCAGGATTCTTCCTGCTGCCCTTTGCGATCGGCGGCGCCGTCGCCGGGATCTTGGCGTGGGTAGACGTGGCCGTCGGTTGGCAATGGGTTGCGTTCTTTGTGGTGTCGATCGGCACCCTCATGTACCTGCAGCGGTTCATCCACAAGCAAGACATTGAAGACACCAAGAGCGTCGGGGCAAACCGCTACCTGGACAAACGGGCGATCGTGCTCGAGCAGGTCGATCCGGTTTCCGGCACAGGCCGGGTACGGGTCGAATCGGAGGAGTGGCGAGCCACCAGCGATGGGGACGTTATCGAGCCTGGAACGCTAGTGACCATCACCGAAGTGCGCGGCACTCGGTTGGTGGTACGCGAGACGGCATCGAAATCCTGATTCTTGGCGGCGTGAAAGAGAGGGTCTGAATGGAAGCAGTCATAATCCTGTTCATTGTCCTGGCGATTGCGCTGATCGTCTTTGCCGGGGCCGGCCTGCGTATCGTCCGGCCGTTCGAAAAGGGCCTGATCGAGTTCCTGGGTCGTTACCAGCGAACGGTCGATCCCGGCCTTCGCTGGGTGCTGCCGTTTGTCAAGCGGCTCCTCAAAGTAGACATGCGAGAGCAGGTGATCGACGTCCCTCCGCAGGAAGTCATTACCAAAGACAACGTCGTCGTCACCGTCGACGCGGTCATCTATTTCGAGGCCACCGACCCGGTCAAGCTGAAGTACAACATCAGCAACTTCGTGCTGGCGGTCACCAAGCTGGCTCAGACCAACCTGCGTAACGTCGTAGGCGATCTGCAGCTGGACGAAGCACTCACTTCCCGCGAATTGATCAACGCCAAGCTGCGGGAGATCCTCGACGACGCGACAGACAAGTGGGGCACCAGAGTCGTCCGGGTCGAGATCCAGCGAATCGAGCCGCCACCGGACGTCACCGACGCCATGCACCGGCAGATGAAAGCCGAACGCGACCGGCGGGCTGTGGTCACCGAAGCTGAAGGTCAAAAGCGGTCGGCGATCCTCCGGGCGGAAGGTGTCAAAGAAGCACAGATCCTCGAAGCCGAAGGTCAGGCAGAGGCCATCAAGCGCGTGGCCGACGCGGACAAGTACCAGAAGCTGACGGTGGCAGAAGGTGAAGGACAAGCCATCGAGCGAGTGTTCGGGGCCATCCACACCGGTGACCCAACCCCCGACTTGATCGCCATCCGCTACCTGGAGGCGTTGCAGGGCATCGCCAACGGCCAGGCCACCAAGGTGTTCCTCCCGGTGGAGATGAGCGGCATCATGTCGAGTATCGGAGCCATCGGCGAACTGTTCGCCCCCGAAGGTACGACCGGCGAAGCTCGATCCACTCGCACCGAGTTCCGGCGACCCGTCCCGCCCCCGGAGAAGTAGAAGGTAGTAAGTAGTTAGAAGGAAGAATCTGAGGTTTACGATACGCCCATCGGCCTATCCACCACGAACTGCCAACTGGGCGTCGCTTCGCTCCTTCTACAGCTCTCCCCACTTATCACCGGACGCCAGGTCGATGACCGTCCAGGCCATAGCCAGGGCACCATCGCGAATCGCTCTTTCCCCATCAGCGGTCACCGTGTGAGCGGCGAACTCTGGTTGGTGATTCACCGCCTCGCCGGGGTTGATCGTCAGGAAGGGATGGATCGAAGGGACCACATGGCTGACGTTGCCCATGTCCGTCGATCCGGCTGCTCCCGGTTCTTCATCTGCTCCTCGGCCCATGGTTCGCCCCAGCGCGGCAGAATTGACCGCGAACAACTCGACCATCAGCGGGTTGTTGACCATGTTCTCGAATGTAT
>JAHEDM010000142.1 GCA_024641205.1 Actinomycetes bacterium | reverse complement strand
CCGCTAGAGCAAGAGCGGCAAGCGCCAGAACCAGGGTGGTACTGAAACCGAAGATCACAATGGAGATACCCCAACCGATGACGGCAATCACCGTCGCCCGTCCGGATGATTTCACCTTCGAGACCCGCCCTGAGAGGAGTCCGGCGAAGAGTGCTCCAGCCGCTGGGGCGGCGAACAAAAACCCCACAGTGCTTTCGTTGCCACCGAGAATAGAGACCCCCCACTCCGGGAATAGTGCCCTCGGCATGCCAAAAATCATCGCCGTGAGGTCGATGGCGAAGATTCCCTGAAGCGGCGGGGAGGTCCGGAGGAAGCGGAGTCCTTCACCTATAGATCGTAGGCCGGGTCGAGTACCGCCTCCGGCGGGGAGGAGCGGCCGCATCATGATCAATGTCACCACCGCTACCCCAAATGTGCCGGTATCGATCCAGTAGGCGGCCGAGAGCGCGGTTTGTGCGATCACCACTCCGCCGAGGGCAGGCCCCACCGCAGCCGCCAGTTGATACATGAGGACTTGAAGAGCGAACGCGGCCGGCAATCGGGCGGTGCTCACCAGCTTGGGGACCGAGGCGCTCCGAGCGGGAGAATCGATTGCCGACCCGAATGCGTTGACCATGGTGAGAACAAAGACCATCCACACGGCCGGGGTTTCACTCATCGCGTTGAGGGCCAATCCAATTGTGGAAGCGGCCATGAAGACCTGGGTGGCGATCAGGATTTTGCGGCGATCAAAAGCATCGGCCAGCGTGCCGCCTAGGAAAGCTCCGATCAGGAGCGCAGGGAATTGCGAGAGACCGAGCATTCCGACCGCGAAGGTGTCACCGGTGAGGGCGAACACCTGAATCGAGCTCGCAACTATGGTGAGCTCGCGACCCAGCCGGGAAACAACCTGGCCGATGAACAGGAGCCGGTAATCGCGAAACTCCCGGAGCGGGGACAAATCAACGAGCAGAGAACGGAACAGAGTGACACCTCGATGTTGCGGACAGCGTAGAGATGGAAGGCGACGAACGGTAGGGAAGTTCGCTCTGCGCCGTCCGATCGAGCAGCGGACTTTCCCACCTTCTGGGCTCCGGCCTGTGCGCCCGGCCCGGGACCGAACTAGGGACGGTGAACCTCAACCACGCCGGCTAGTTCGTCGTCCCGGTCTCCAACACCGACTTGGGCAACATGACGTGGCAGCCTTTGTTGATGTTGACCAGCTGGGAGATTCGCACGTCTGCGGCCAGGCTGCACAGGGTGTAGGCATCTTCGGCAGGCAGATGGGTCAGCTGTTGGATCAGCGAGATCATTGCTCGGAGGGCCTGGCGGGCGGCGTCGTCGAGGTCCTGGTCGATCCCCACGGTGATGTGGTGGGTGGGTGTCTCTGCCCGGGGCATCGACAGGGACATGTTTTTGCGTAGAAAGATCTCGAAGGTGCCGGTGAGGGCGGTCTCGGCGGCGGACAAGCAGCTCTCGCCGTCTCCTTGCACGGCATGACCGTCGCCGACCATCAGCCCGGCCCCCGGGTTGTAGACGGGGAGATACAAAGTGGATCCGGGAACCAGCTCCTTGATGTCGAGGTTGCCTCCGTGCGACTGGGGAGCGATGGAAGAGATCGTTCCCCATTCGGGAGGTGGAAGGGTTCCCAGCACACCGAAGAACGGCCGGAGGGGGATTTCGGCACCCCATGGCATCCGGGCGACCATCGCCTTCTCGTCCAGTTCGATCGTCATCACCCGGCGGCAGGGAAAGTCTTCGGGGAGAGTGCCCCGTAACGGCATGATCATGTTCCAAGCCCAGTCCTGGCGGAGTCGAACGTCCAGCAACCTCACCTCGAGCACGTCACCCGGCTCTGCACCCCGCACGGCGATGGGCCCGGTCAGCAAATGGCCGGGAAGAATCTGCCGGCGAGTGGTTATGAACTCATGATGTTCCGGGAGGAGCCGCTCCCACGCCGAGTCTGGGAACTGCCCGGGCGACCCCGAGATGGTGTCGACCACCACCGTGTCGCCCGACTCGATCTCCAGGACGGGCGTGAAATCTGCCGAGAACGCCCCCCACTGCACGTTGCCGGGTTCGGCCGATAGCCGGTGAACCGCCATCAGACGACGGCGACCGGTGCCACCGCTTCGATCTCGGTGACGACGTCGATCACTACCGGGCGGTCCGCTTCATACGCCCGCTCCATGGCTGGGGCGAAGTCGGCAGGGCGCTCGACCCTTATCCCGATCGCTCCGATCTCTTCTGCCATCCGTGCGAAGTTCACCTCGGTGAAGACCCACAGTTCCTTGGCCTGATCGGTCTGCTTGCCGCCATAGGCACGGTCGAAGCCACGCATCGATTGATTGCCGGAATGATTGTTGTTCACGACGGTGACGGTGTTGATGCCGAACCGCACTGCCGTTTCGATGTCACCCACGTGGTACCAGAATCCGGAGTCGCCGGTGAAACAGACCACCGGCCGCTCCGGTGCACCGCACTTGGCTCCGAGCGAAGCGGGAAACGCCCAACCGAGGTGGCCTGCACTTCGCAGGTAACTCTGATTTCGGCTGCGCAGGTCGTAGAAACCGCCCATCCACATCCCGGCGTGGCCCGTGTCCACCACCACGATCCCGTCGTCTGGTACCAGCTCGGTGAGGTCGGCGCATAGTCGTTCGGGACGGATGGGCGATACCTCCGAGCGCATCAGCGGCCGGTACTCGTCGTACCACGACTGCCGGGCGGCGGCGATGTACGCGATCCAGGGTGCCCGGCTGGTGGCGGAGTCGCCGTCTGCCAACTCGAGCATCCGGGCGAGCGTCACCTGGGCGTCGGCGTTGATGCCCACCAGCGGCGGATAGTTGCGCCCGATCGCCTCTGGATCTATATCGATTTGGATGCACGGCGTGCCGAGGGGAGGGACCTGCCAGAAGTGGGTGGTCATGCCCCCGGTCTCACTCCCTACGTAGACCACCAAATCGGCCGCCCCCACGACTCGGTTGGCCGCCGCCCGTGAATAGCTACCTACCACGCCCACCGAGAGTGGGTGGGTCCCCAGGATCGAGTCCTTGCCGTTGAGCGAGGTGGTCACCGGTATCCCGAGCCGCTCGGCCAGCGCCACCAGCGTCGGCCCGGCGCCCGAGGCGCGGACACCGCCGCCCGCTACGAGCACCGGACGCTCCGCTGCCTCGATGTAGGCGAGCGCATCGCGAACCGCCTGATCATCCGGTCGGGGACGGAACGGCGGCACCCGGCTGAATCGACTTTCAACCAGGCCATCCATCTCGGCCTCTTCGAGATCGATCTGGCCCTCGTTGCCACGGAATTGCAGGTGGACCGGGCCGGGCGAACCGGTGGTGGCCGCCCGGAAAGCCTGGCGGACCATGTCCGGGAACCGCTGGACCGAGTCGATGGTGGCGTTGAACTTGGTGACGTGATCAAAAGCCGGTACGTCGTCGAGCTCCTGATAGACCTTGCGGAACTTGGTGTTGGGGTCGCGTCCGCCGGTCATAGCGATCACCGGCGAGTGGGCCAGATAGGCGTCCCGCAGACCGGCGGCCAAGTTGAGGGAGCCGATCACTTGGGCCATGCATATTCCCGGGCGGCCGGAGGCCCTGGCATATCCATCCGCCATGTATGCCGCAGGTTTTTCTCCGTGCGGGCGGATCCGTTTGATCCCGGTGCGTGCCTCGATTTCCACCATGGTTCGGCGCAGAGCCGCCGGTACGTGGAACACGTGGCTCACCTCGTAGGCCTCGAGCATCTCGGCAAGGATGACCGCTCCGGTTGTCATGGCATCACCTCGAAGATCGCGGTACCACTCGTGGCCACGGTGCCGTCTTCCTTGTGGATCCATAGTTCGCAAGTCATCCGATCTCCTTCGATCTCAGTTACGGTGCCGCCGCATTCGAGCGAATCACCCAGATAAACGGGCGCGGAGTGGCGGTAGGTGATGGAGCGCAAACGCGCCGCTCGCCCCAGCCAATGCTGCACGCTTTGGACCATGTAGGTCCCCTGGAGTGGCCCGTGAACCAGTAGCCCCGGGTGGCCGTCGTGCTCGGTGGTGAACGGGAGGTCGTAGTGAATGCGGTGGATCAGCCAGGCTGCCCCGCTGAACATGAACAGGTCGATTGCGTCTGGCATCCTGGTGATGGTTGGGACTTCGGTTCCGACGATAGGAGTCATCGGTAGATCCTCGTGAATTCCTCGCGTGCCACCAGATCGCCCCGCTGATTGGTGAATGTGAACTCCATCTTCACGAAGACCAGTGTCCCGCTTCTCCCTTCCTTCTCGAACAGGTCGGTAATGCGTTTGGTGACCTTCACGACGTCTCCGGCCAGCACCGGCTCACCCAGGTCGATGGTGATCTCACCCGCCATCGCCCGGGTGGTGTTGAGCGGCGGAACGTCTGCGCTGGCCGAGCCGTCCGGTTCCAACTGGTCGCGACCCACAAGGTGCGAGGCATGCATTCTGATGACGTACGGGAAGAAGGGCGGAGCAACGATTTCGTCATATCCGGCTTCGATGGCCGCCTCCCGGTCGAAATGGATCCGGTCGGTTTCCCCGATGGCGTGGGCATATTTTTGGATGTCCCGTTCGTTGACCGCGAAGGCATAGTCGGGGTAATCCTGCTCTGCCCAACGCCTCGCTTCCTCTGTAATCACGCCCATTGTTTGGTTCCTCTCGATTCTCGATGGCCTTCGTCCGCCCCTACCGGGTCAGCCCTTGATTCCCAGCGTGCGGGCGATGATGTTGCGCTGGATGTCCGATGTGCCTGCCCCGATAACCCCCAGCCGGGACTCGCGATAATGCCGTTGCAGGTCGTACTCCATCGTGTAGCCGTATCCGCCCAAGATCTGGAGTCCGAGGTCGGCTACCTCCTTGTAGGCCTCGCAGGCATACAGCTTGAGTATGGCCGCATCGCGCAGGGTGGCCGCGTCCCGATCGAGCCGGGCGGCATACCGGTACACAAGCATCTCGGAAATCTCGATCAGTACCTGCATGTCGGCCAACCGGTGTGAGACGGCCTGAAATTGAGCGATCGGCCGGTCGAATTGTCTTCGCTCTTGCGCGTATGCCAGTGAGTCGTGCATAGCAGCCTTGGCGGCGCCCGTCCGCGCGGCAGACAGACACAGCCTTTCATAGCGGAGGGAGACGCCCAGGTCCTTCCACCCGTCGTGCAAGGTTCCGAGCATATTGGACTTCGGGACCCGGACCTCGTCGAAATAGAGGGTGGCCGTCCCCAACGGCCAGTGGCCCAGGGTTTCGATCGGTTGCCACTCGAGCCCGGGGCTCTTGGTGTCGACGACGAAGTTGGTGATTCCGTGGTGTTTCTTTCCCTCTGATGAGGTGCGAGTGGCTACCACAACCAGGTCACTGACCTTGAACCCTGAGGTGAAGACCTTCTGACCCTTGAGGATGTAGTCATCGCCGTCCTCGGTGGCCGTCAGCGTGATCGAAGCGGCGTCGGAGCCCGCCTCGGGCTCGGTCAGGGCGAAACAAATCGACAACTCACCTGAGGCCACCTTGGGGAGCAGCTCCTGCTTGTGAGCTTCGGTGCCGAATTCTCCGATCATGATTCCGCCCCAAGTGACGGCCCGGAAGACCCAGAAGGACAAATCGAGGAACGCCCGGCCCAGTTCTTCCAGGAGGATGGCGACTTCGACGGCACCGCCACCACCGCCGCCGTACTCCTCGGGTACATTGATGCCCAGCCATCCCTGTGCGCCGAGCTTCTGGTAGAGCTCTACCGGCGCCTGCTTCTCTCGATCGCAGGTGCGCACGTATTCGCGGGTGATCTCCCTCTCGCAGAAGCTGCGAACGGTGGATCGGAAGAGCTCCTGCTCCGGGGAAAATACGACATCCATGCTCATCAGCGCCTTTCTCGAATCGAGTTGCTCTCGGGATCGGGCGGGGTCCCGATCGTGTGCCGCTCGACACTGTCTTGGTCTGTCTCATTTCGCAAGACGGCGACTTCATCGAGGGTAAGGCCGGGTGAGGCTCGATGTCAACTTTTGTCCGCTCTTTAGGGCCATGACAGTTGACAGTTTGGGAGTACGACGGATAGGGTTCGATTGACGATTTTGCTGTCTCATTAGCCGAGACAGCGAGGTCGATCCAGATCGCCACAAGGGAGTTACCGCTCATGGCCGAGACGCCTACGATCGAAACAGTACGACGTCTGTGTGAACGTCATAGCAACTGGGGACGATGGGGTGAGGACGATGAGCGGGGCACTCTGAATCTCGTCAAACCCGAGCACGTTGTTCGTGCCTCCGCCCTCATCCAACGGGGCGCAACCATCTCGATGGCTTTGCCCTTCGATGAAGCCGGACCCCAGACGGGGGCGTTCGGACGCTTCAACCCCATCCATCTGATGATCCGCGACGGCGCCGATGTCATTGCCGGCTCCTCAGTCCGGGATTTCTACGGCGGCATCGACCGCCACTTCCGGGGAACAGACGATCTCATCATCATGCCGCTGCAGAGCGGAACCCAGTGGGATGCGCTGGGACATGTCGTTTTCGAGGACAAGATCTACAACGGTTATGGAGCTGAGTGGGTGAGTAGCAAAGGCGCCATCAAGAATTCGGTCAAGCAGGCAGCGGACGGGATGGTGGGGCGCGGGGTGCTCCTGGACATGCCGCGAGCTCTCGGCGTCGACTGGCTCGAGCCGGGCCATGCGATCGACGGCGACCAATTGCAGCAAGCCGCAGATAATGCAGGTGTGGACGTCGGCGTAGGTGACTTTGTGTTCGTTCGCACCGGGGCTATGGCCATGGCCAGGGCCAAAGGGACCTGGGGCGACTTCGCCGGCGGGGCAGCGCCGGGAATGGGTATCGGGAGTGTTGACTGGATCGCCGAACATGATATCGCCGCCCTGGCCTCCGACACTTGGGGCCTCGAGGTTCGACCAAACGAAACACCTGAC
>JAHEDM010000141.1 GCA_024641205.1 Actinomycetes bacterium | reverse complement strand
GGGTCCGCTCACCGACTCCTGCAAACACGGACACTCCGCCGTGCTGGGTGGCGACCCGGTTGATCATCTCCTGGATCAGCACCGTCTTGCCTACTCCGGCGCCGCCGAACAGGCCGATTTTGCCTCCCTGCAAGTACGGGGAGATCAGGTCGAGAACCTTGATCCCGGTCTCGAAGACCACTCGCTGGGCCTCAACGTCCTCAAAACGGGGCGGTGTGCGGTGGATCGGCCAGCTCTCGCCGTCTTCGATCTCCTCGGGACCAACGTCGAGCGGAGCTCCCCAGACATTGAAAATATGCCCGAGCGTCCGGTTGCCAACCGGGACCGAGATGGGCGCGCCGGTATTCCGTACCTCGGCACCTCGAATCAAACCGTCGGTAGGTGCCATCGCCACCGCCCGGATCCGGTTGTAGCCGAGGTGCTGGGCGGTTTCGGCGATAACGGTTCGGGTTTCCCCGGCGACGGTGAGATCGAATTCCAAGGCGTACAGAATCTCGGGAAGCCCGTCTGGTGGGAACTCGACATCAACGACCGGCCCGGCCACCTTGGTGATGCGTCCTACGCTCTTTACTTCTGCCACGCTTGGTTCTCCTTCATCACTTCTGTTGGACGAGCGCTTCAGCGCCGCCGACAATCTCGGAAATCTCTGTTGTGATCTCAGCCTGCCGCGCCCGGTTGGCGATCCGGCTGAGCACACGAATCAACTCCTCGGCGTTCTCTGTAGCCGCCTTCATCGCTCGCCTTCTGGCCGAATGCTCCGAGGCCGAAGCCTCGAGCAGGATGCTGAACACAGTCGACTCGACATACCGGGGCAGCAACCGGTCGAGGATCTGGTCGGGTGACGGTTCGTAGGAGTAGTCAACGCTCGTCCGCACCTGGTCGGAAGATGGTGCGACGATCGGCAGCAACTGGAACTGAGTGGGTACCTGAGTCATCGCCGACTGAAACCGGGTGTAGTAGACGTCAACCGAGTCAACGGCTTCGCTTGCGTACGCTTCCATGAGCGTGTTGGCGATGGCTCGGGCGTCCCCATAGCCGGGTGAGTCGGTTACACCAAGGAAGGACCGTGCGACGTGGTATTTCCGGTACTCGAAGTAGGTCTTCGCCTTCTTGCCGACCACAAACAAACGAGTCGGGGTGCCCGACCGTTCGAGGGCCACAATATTCCGCTCGGCTTCACGGATGATCGTCGTGGCATAGGCACCCGCCAAACCCCGGTCGGCGGTGATTACCAGCACTCCCGCGTGTTGGACCGGCCGCTCCTCCAGGAGCATGTGGGACACCCCGCCCGAGGCCCCGGCCACGTTGCGGATCACGTCGACCAGCTTGACGGCGTACGGCTTGGATGCCTCTACCCGGGCCACAGCTCTGGGAATCCGGGAGGCGGCGATCAACTCCATGGCGCGCGTGATCTTCATCGTCGACTGGACCGATTTGATCCGCCGCCTGGTATCCCGAAGCTCGGCGCTCGCCACTGATTCCTACCTCTCGAAGGTTTCCGCAAAGGCGGTGATGGTCGCGACGAGAGCTTCCTCGTCCGGTAGTTCGCCGGTCGAAGCGATCCGTTCGAGCATCTCGGGATGGCGGGTGCGGACGTAGTCGATGAGTCCCGCTTCAAAATCCTCGATCTTTTCGACCGGTACCTTGTCCATGTGTCCCTCGGTGACGGCGTAGATCGAAATCACCTGCTCTTCGACCTTGACGGGCGAGAACTGACCTTGTTTCAGCACCTCAACCACCCGCCGGCCTCGTTCGAGCTGTGCGAGCGAGGCGGCGTCCAACTCGGAACCGAACTCTGCGAACGCCTCCAGCTCACGGAACTGAGCTAGGTTGAGCCGCAAAGGACCCGCCACCCTTTTCATCGCCTTGATCTGGGCGTTGCCACCCACCCGGGACACGGAGATGCCTGCGTTGATGGCCGGACGTATGCCCGAATAGAACAAATCGGATTCCAAGAAGATCTGCCCGTCGGTGATGGAGATGACGTTGGTGGGGATGTAGGCGGAGACGTCACCCGCTTTCGTCTCGATGATCGGCAGCCCGGTGAGCGACCCCCCGCCCAATTCGTCGCTGAGCTTGGCGCAGCGCTCGAGCAGCCGGGAATGCAGATAGAACACATCACCCGGATACGCCTCACGACCGGGCGGGCGGCGGAGCAGCAGCGAAATCTCGCGATAGGCGACGGCTTGCTTGGAAAGATCGTCGAAAATCACCAGCGCGTGCTCGCCCTTGTACATCCAATACTGGCCGATGGCCGAACCGGCATACGGCGCGTACATCTGGAGGGCGGCGGGGGCCGACGCGGAGGAATGGACCACGACGGTGTACTCCATCGCGCCGTGGGACGTGAGCGCGTCAACCACCTCGGCGACCGTGGAGGCCTTCTGGCCGATAGCGACGTAGATGCACTTAACGCCGAGACCCTTCTGGTTGATGATGGTGTCGACCGCGATCGCCGTCTTCCCGGTTTGGCGGTCGCCGATGATCAACTCACGCTGACCACGCCCGATCGGAATCATCGAGTCGATGGCCTTGATACCGGTTTGCAGCGGTTCCTTGACCGGCTGACGCTGCACAACCGAGGGAGCTTGAGTCTCGAGAAGACGGGTTTCGGTGGCGTTGACCGGGCCTTTCCCGTCGAGTGGATTGCCAAGCGGGTCGACCACCCTTCCGAGCAGTGCATCTCCCACCGGAACCGAAAGAACCTTGCCGGTCTGCTTGACAGGATCACCCTCTTCGATGTGGTTGGCCTCACCCATCAACACCACGCCGAGATCGTCCTCGTCGATGTTGAGGGCAACTCCCTGCAAACCGCCGGGAAACTCGAGAATCTCAGACGCCATAGCATTCGGCAAGCCTTTGACGCGCGCCACCCCATCGGCGCTCGACGTCACATAGCCGACCGTCTCCGCTTCGACCGACGGATGCCAGCCCTCGAGGCTCAGCTTGAGAGCTGCGGTTATGTCTTCGGGCTTGATGGTCATTTCCGACATCGAATCTCCTGCCACTTCTTATCGCGCCTTCAACGCTTCGCGCAGACCGGAGAGCCGCTTCTGCACGGAGCCGTCGATGACGGTATCCCCGACCCGGACGACGATGCCGCCGATAACGGAGGGGTCAACGATTACTTTCGGTTCGAGTTGCTTGCCGGTCTTGCGAGCCAAGGCTGTTACCAATCGCTCAACCGTGGCCGCATCGAGATCGACCGCGGTGCGGATCTCCGCTACTTCGCGGTTGACGGAAGCTGCAGCCGTTTCGACCATCTCATCCACGATGTCGGGCAAGGAGGAAGCCCGGCCCATGCCAACCACGAAGTTGATGAAGGCAACGGTCAGGTCGGAGGCGCGGCTCTCGAGCAAGCCATCCACAATGGCCTTCTTGCGGTCTGATGGCAGTTGCGGATTGCTGAGGGCGTCACGCAGCTCGTCGGAGGACCGGAAGGCGCCGGCGACCTGCAGGAGCTCGCTTTGCACTCGGTCCAACTGGCCCTCTGCCCGGGCGATCTCGAAGAGGCCGGTCGCATACCCTTTGACGCGATCAGTCATGCACTACGCCATCCTCTCCAGATCGGCGAGGTAACGCTCGATCAGACCGTGTTGGGCAGCGCGATCGAGGTTCTCTCCAACCACCTTCTCAGCGAGATCGATCGAGAGGTCGGCTACCTCCTGGCGGGCTTCTTGGAGAGCGCGAGCCTTTTCATTTGCCGCGTCGACGCGGGCCTTGGCGACGATCTGACTTGCTTCAGCCTCCGACTTGGAGACCAGATCCGCTCGAACGGCGTCGCCCTGGGCACGTGCTTCTTCGACGATGCGATCCGCTTCACTCTTGGCGGTAGCGAGCTGGGCGCGATAGTCGTCCAGCAGGCTTTGGGCTTCGAGCTTCGCCGTTTCCGCTTCCTTCAACTGACCGCTGATGGCCTGCTGGCGGCTCTCCAACGACCGGTTGATGGCCGGGAACGCCCACTTCCACACAAAGAAGAAGACGATCGCGAAGGCGATGATGCCTGCGACGAGTTCGTAGGGATCCGGCAGCACCAGACCGATGTTGCTACCTTCTTCGGCTTCCGTTTCAGCCAGGATCAGCACCGTGGACATTGCGTACAACACGGTGACCTCCTAGGCGATGAAGAAGAGCACGAAGCCAATGAGGGCCAACGCCTCCGTGAATGCGATACCCAGGAACATCGTGGTACGCACGGTGCCTGCCATCTCCGGCTGACGTGCCATGGCAGTGATGGCGTTACCCACCACAATGCCGATACCGATGCCCGGTCCGATTGCAGCGAGGCCATAACCCATCAGGGCTAGTCCTCCTTTGAGGACCTCAATTGATCCTTCCATTTCCCTTCTCCTCCTTGATCAGTGCTCAGGGTGAACCGAAGACTGGATGTAGACGGCGGATAGCAGCGTAAAAATGTATGCCTGCAGTACGGCCACGACGATCTCGAAGAGGAAGATACCGAGACCGAAAGCGAACCAGGCGACGCCGACCAGGCTCTTGGCGCCCGCCTCGGCAAAGTTCCAGATGAAGATGACACCCGACCCCAGCAGCAGAGTCAACATGAGGTGACCGGCCACCAGGTTGGCAAAGAGCCGCACCGCCAGGGTGAGGGGGCGGAGGATGAAGGTCGAGAAGAGCTCGATGATGCCGACCAGCCACCGCAGCGCCAGGGGCACCGCCTTGGGCCAGATGATGTCGGTGAGGTAGCGAAAGCCGTTCTTGTGGAAACCGACGAATACAAAGATCACATAGGTGACGATGGCCAGAAAGGCGGGGATGGCCATGCGGGCGGTGATCGGGAAGTTGATCAGCGGGGTGATTTCAAAGAGGTTGCCGACCAGCAGGAACAGGAACATGGCGGTCAGGTAGGGGGCGTACCTCACGCCCTCTGGCCCGATGATATCTTCCGCAACGTCCTTTCGGACGAATTGGACGAGGCTCTCGATCACCGCCTGGAATTTTGAGGGGATCACGCTTCCCTTGCGGAGCCCGAAGTAGAGCAGAGCGACGACGATGAAAGCAGCCAGGAAGATGAGGATCATCGTCCGAGAGACGGCCAGCTGACCGATGTGGAAGACGGTGGGGAGTTCAAACAGTTCTTTGACATCGGCCGGAGCACAAATCACCTCGTTGGCGACGTCGCATTCACTGGCCAGAATCACTTGCTCAAACATGGTCTCCTCGTCGCTCCCCCGCGAGTGCTTTCACTTCCAAAACCAACAATGCAAGATAGGCCACAACGACCGAAACTCCCAAAGCCAACCGGTCGACGGGCAAGATACTGGCGAGAAGATACATCGTCGCCGCAATCAAGCCCAATCGAACGATGAAGCCGAATAGTGCGCCGGCATAATAGGCGGAAAACGAGATCCGCGCCGCTATGGCCAGGAACGCACCAGAAACCAGGTAGTAGCCAACGACGATGGCTACGCCCAAGGCCGCCGACCAGGCGCCGTCCCAACCCCGGAACAAGGCGGCCAGAGCAACGACGATCGGCCCGACCACCACCGATCGACGCACCGTGCTCTTCGCCAGATCCAACTCGACGGGCCGCTGCTCGGCTACGTAATTCTCCGCGTCACTTCGGTCGAACATCGTCTTCCTTCATGGCGTGGATCCACATGCGATAGAAGCCGTTGACGGAACCGGCAATGATTCCGATAACGATGAACCACGGGTCGGTGTCGAGCCACCGATCCAACAGCCATCCGAGCAACCATCCCGCCAAAATCGAGCCGAGGAAGCTGCTGCCTTCGACCCACCCGTCGTTGACGGCGCCGGTGACGATCCTGTGGGCGGAATCCCTTTTAGGCATGAGACACCTGGTGGATCGGCGCCCCTGCCTGCAACACGTTTGTGAATTGATTCACAAGCCAGTCAACTCCCCGACCAAGTGGTCTATTCCCATTGTCCGGTCGAAGTGCAGGCCAGTTGTTGGGAGCCATCCCCCCTCCGCCGAGCCCTCCGGTCCCGCCACCTCCCCCCTTTTTCGCTCACTTCGTTCGCCAGGGGGGAGGAAGTACGGAGTACGTCTCTTAGACATGCCCGGGGAACCCTTCCGGGTAGGCCGGGAAGGCTCCGGCCAGCTTGCGGATACGACTCTCCAACTCCTGGAGCCCAATCGCATCGTCGCGCTGGCGGAGCACGTCGGCAATGAGTCCGGCCGCCTGGTCCGCCTCCGATTCCTTCATCCCCTGGGTAGTCATGGCCGGTGTGCCGATCCTGATCCCGCTGCCGACAAACGGCTTGCGTGGATCGAAGGGCACGGTATTGAAGTTGCAGGTGATGCCGACCGAGTCGAGCAGCTTGGCGGCCTGTTTCCCGGTCAATTCCTCATCGATGCTTCGCATATCCGCCAGGAACATATGATTGTCGGTGCCCCCACCGACCACCCTCACCCCTTCAGCCATCAGCCGGGCGCCCATGGCCCGAGCATTCGCAACTATCTGGGCGGCGTACGCCTGGAACCCCGGGGTCGAGGCTTCCAGAAAGCACACCGCCTTGGCGGCTACCTGGTTGAAGATGCCTCCTCCTTGCGTGCCGGGAAAGACCGCTTTGTCGATCTTCTTAGCGTGCTCCTCTCGGGACAAAATCAACCCACCTCGGGGGCCGCGCAGAGCTTTGTGGGTGGTTGCCGTTACCAGATCGGCGAAGGGAACCGGATTCGGGTAGGCGCCGCCTGCCACCAGTCCAATGAAGTGAGCAGCATCCACCATCAAAAGCGCATCGATCTCGTCGGCAATGGACCGAAATGCTTCGTAGTCGAGCACCCGAGAGTAGGCGGTGTAGCCGGCCAGGACGATCTTGGGACGGTGCTCGAGCGCCAAACGCCGGACCTCGTCCATGTCGATCAGCTCAGAGTTCTGATCTACGCCGTAGGCGATGAACTCATACAACTCACCAGAGG
>JAHEDM010000140.1 GCA_024641205.1 Actinomycetes bacterium | reverse complement strand
GAAACCAGCTGGCCATTCGCCGTGGCCCGCTCGTGGGCGACCACCGCACCTGGCCTCAGCCCGAACCTGGTCAGGGTGGGCGGTTGGGCTCTCATCGCCGTCGCCGTCGCCGGCTTCGCTCTCGCCGCCTTCTCTACCGTGGGCATCGCCGTCCCGTCCAGGTGGTGGCAGCCGACCGTGGCAGCGTCCGCCATCGCTTCAGCGCTGACGCTCGTGCTGTTCTTCAACCCACAACTGGTGCTGGGCCTCGGAATCGACGCAGCCCTCATCTGGGTGGCTGCGGCAGGCTTATGGGTACCTTGACGTCGGCATCCCGGGCCGCATCAAGCGGAACGCACGAGGAAGGACCCTGGATGCGCCACTTGGGGTTTCTCACGTTGGTAGCGGTGCTGATCGCCGCGTCGGCTTGTGCCGCCGACCCGATTTCAATCGACCCAACGACGCCCCGGGCGATCACCCAGCCGTCCGCGACTCTCACTACGCCCACTCCAATCACCGGTCCGGGCAGCGACCTGGCCGTCATCGAATCCGTCATCGACGCATGGTTCATCACCGTGCGGAAAGGAGATATCGAATCCGCCTGGAACCTGATGTCGGGCAGGTCACAACGCTCCCTGGGTTCGATCGAGATGTTGGAGTCGATCTCGACCGAGCTGGCAGAGGGTTGGGCAGAGTGGGCGGTTGCCGACAACCGATCCATGAGTGTCGTTGATCGAACGGCCGACGGGCAGGTATCCATCATCACCGTACGACTCGCGGGCACGGTCACGAGAGAAGGGATGACCGAGGACGCCGAGTCGATCATGCGAATCGTCCAGGTGGACGCCAGCTACCTGGTTTCACCCTTTGAGGAATTCGGAAACGTCGCCAACCAAGTCAACGCCGATCCAAAGGATATGGACCTGCCTCCGGTTCCCGCCGCGTCGGGAGCCGGGCGTCGGATCGTATACGCCAACGCCGAGCAGCGCGTGTGGCTCGTCGACGAGAACGAACAGGTGATCGACACGTATCTGGTATCGGGCAAGAACGGCGTTCCCGCCCCCGGCACTTACAAGGTCTACTCAAAATCCGAGATCGCCTACGCCGGTCACGACGCCATCACCATGCGGTTTATGGTCAGGTTCACGAAGAGCCCAACGTCGGACCTGGCCATCGGGTTCCATTCGATTCCCTACTTCGGGAACGGAGAGCCCATGCAGACCGAAGAGCAGCTCGGGGAATACCACAGCGCCGGCTGTGTGCGCCAAAGCCTCGGCCACGCGGCCGCCCTCTACAATTGGGCGGCACAGGGAACGGTGGTCGCGGTCCTACCCTGACAGAGTTGCGGTGGGTTCAGTCCCAATCCTTCTCCGTCCAATCGCACCCTTTCGCGCGATGGAGCAGCGCCGCGATCGCGCGGGGCGTCCGGCGTTGCGGCGTCCGGACGTTCACGTCCTTCGAAAGACGGCGCTGGCCGTCACGCGGGCCTGGGTCCGGAGGTCAGGGTGTGCCAATCCCGCTCCATGCCGTCCATGAGGATGTTGACGTCGGGGAATGCTGTCGCGTCTGCGGTCACGACCATGAACATCTCGCCTGCGTAGGAGAACGCAGCCAGGGTCAGCCCAATGTTGCCGACGAGTTCGATGATGGGCAGGACCTCGAGGACCCGAGCCCCCAGCAGATACACGGGGACTGGGGGGCCGATCACGTTGGTGACGATCGTGTTGCTGGCGGTTTGATGCGCTGTGAAGTACTTCCCGATCGGAGTCGCAGCCAGACCGGCCAAGTAGCCCATGGTGGCGGCTGGGTGCTGCATCTCTTTGGCTTCTCGGGTCGTCTCGACGATCTGGTCGAGCCGACTCTGCACGGCAGCCTCGCACACCGGAAGGGGCAACACCATGGTTCCCACTCGATTGTCGATGGTTCCGGAAGCGGTGTCCGTTCGTAAGGTGGTCGCCATGCCGGTAATGATTTCGACTCCGTCCACCGGCTCCCCGCGAGATACCAAAAGGCGGCGAAGACCTCCCGCCCAGAGTGCAAGAACGACGTCGTTGACTTTGCCTCCGTGGGCATGGGCGACTTCTTTCATCGTCGCAAGATCCAGTCGGATGTGCCGAACGAGACGTCCGGCTCGTACCGGCTGATTGAGAGAATTGCCCACCGCCGCCCTCTTCCCGAAATAGCCGCGCGTCATCGCCGCAAAAGCGGTTACGGCATTCACGACTCGGGACGGATGGGCGAGTATCGCCACGGCTCGTCCGACACTTCGAGCCTTGTTCGAGAGGTTGTCGGCGAGGAGATGCCGGGCTCGGGGGGTCGGTTCCGGAACCCACTGAGCATGAGCCGGCTCGGCGCGGTTGGCTTCAAGCTCGAAGAGGGAACCCATAATGGCCACGGCTCCCAATCCGTCGGCGACTGCGTGGTGCAGCTTCAGCAGCACACCGACACGGTTCCCTTCGAGGCCGGTGAGCAACCAGAGCTCCCACAGCGGACGTTGCCGGTCGAGCGGACGGTCATAGAGTTGCGCGGCTGCTCTCAGCAAACCGGCACCATCCCCTGGAGATTCCACGGTGGCGGTACGCACGTGGTGTGTGATATCGAAATGGTCGTCGTCGACCCACAAGGGTCTGCCTCTCAGCAGGCCCGGAAAGTGGACACGCCGTCTCAATTCTGGAACGCGCGTCAGGCGCCCGTCGAGGCGGTCTCTAATCTCCTCGAATCGGAGCTGGCCAGAGTCTTCGAACAGTCCCGGTCCGTCCAGGACGGCCAGGCCACCGAAGTGACACGGCCATGCTTCACTCTCGAGACGGAGAAACAGAAGGTCGGTAGAGGTAAGCCGCGCATACCGGTCGGCACCTGGGGTGCGACTCATGATCCGGTGCTCTCGACGTCGGCGAGAACGCGCTCCTCGACCTGGGTGAGCGCAGCGTCGAGAACCTCGACGGTCCGCTCCGCCTGGGCTGGGGTGAAGATGAGCGGCGGGGCCAGAAGCACAGTGCCTCCGAGCGGCCGGACGAACAGCCCCATGTCGCGAGCGATCGCCGCGACTTGGTTGTCCACACCCATCTCTGGCGGGAAGGCTTCACGGGTGTTGCAGTGCTGCGTCAGTTCAACGGCCATGAAAAGCCCCAGGCCTCGGACGTCGCCGACGATCGGGTGCCTTCGGAGACCGTTAAGCAGATCGATCATGTGGGTCCCGACGGTCAATGCGTTGTCAACGAGATTCTCCCGTTCGATGATCTTGATGTTGGCGACCGCTGCCGCTGCCGAGATCGGATGACCTCCGTAGGTGTGGACGTCGAAGAAGACCGGGATCTTTGCTGCGATCTCACGTTTCGCGATGGATGCGGCCATGGGTGCGTATCCGCTGGTGAGTCCCTTGGCGACAACCATAATGTCCGGGACCACGTCGAAGTGGTTCACTCCGAACCACTTCCCGGTGCGGCCAAACCCGCACACGACCTCGTCGGAGATCAACAGGATCCCGTAGCGGTCGCAGATATTCCGAACTTTGGCGAGATAGCCGGGCGGGGGGATGATGCAGCCGGCCGTGCCCATCACCGGTTCGAGAATCACGCAGGAGACCAGTTCCGGGTCGCTGCCCATGATGGCCTGTTCGATCGTGGTCGCGCAGGCGAGCGCACACGACGGATGGTTCAAGCCGAGTTCGCATCGGTAGCAGTAGGGCGGCATCGCGGTGGTGTACCCGGCGACGGGGACGACCGGGTCGGCGACGCGGCGGAAGAGCCCGAATCCGGGACTCCACCCGGTTGCCGACAAGGCGCCCATCGTCGCACCGTGGTAGCCGCGCCGCAGGGACACCACCTTGTAGCGGTGGCCCTCACCGTTGGCTTGGTGATAGTGGTAGGACAACTTGATCGCGGCTTCGATCGCCTCCGATCCGCTATTGCAGAAGAACGACGCGGAGAGGTCTCCAGGAGTCAACTCGGCCAGTTTGTTGGCCAACTCGACGGCGACGGCGCTGGTCGTCCCGTACGGACTGGTGTAGGGCAGTTGCCGAGCCTGCTCGTACATAGCGTCGGCGACCTCGTCGCGGCCGTAGCCGGCCAGGACCGCGAATACACCACCGGAAAGCGCATCAAGATACTCCCTACCGTCTGCGTCATAAAGCAGCGCCCCTTCCCCGCGTTTGAGGATCCAAGGGCCGGCCTGTTCCAGCCAGGCCTTTGGCGTGGCGTGAAAGATGATCTTGTCGACCGCCTCCTGACGCAGCTGATCCAAATCTCCGCTGGCCATGTCATCTCCTCCCTGCGGAACGCAACGTCTTCAACGCGGCCGCCCCACCAGCCGCTCCCAACGCTACGGTCGTCCACTTCCGCGGGTTGGTGATGGCGGGCTGCTTGTCGAGCGTGAGCGGCATGAGGTCGAGATGGAGACGGCGGGTAACTCCGGTCGAGTCCTGAGCAAAGACGATCCGGATCGCGTCCAAGCCCTCGTCGGACAGGTCGATGCGGAAGACAAACGGGTCCGCTGGGTCGTCCGGCTCCAGTCGGAATCCGCGGGCCAGCGCCGGGATCGGGGTCAGAAACCGGAACATGATCCGGCCGCCCCGAACAAACACCTCGGCACCGAAGCCCATCATCCCCCGCAAGCGCACGTCGCTGAGCCGGGCGTCGAGCCCGTACCAGCCGCATATGCCACTCCACAGCTCGGGGCGGTGCGGCACACTGCGATGGACCGCGTGGTCCGTAGGGCCGAGTAGTCGTTTCAGCAGACCCGAGGCCTCAGCCGGCAGCCAGAAGTCGGCCTGGCGAGCACCATTTGTGAACGCCATAACTCCAACTCGATCGTCGAGAGCCACGGCGATCTCGGAGTGGAACCCCGGAAGGGTGCCCTGGTGTCGCACCACGGGATGACCGGAGACGTCCTTGCGGAAGAACCCCAAACCCATCCCGGGTATCCGTGGATCGGGCTGGTACTGCGGAGCGAACATCGCAGCGAGGGTCTCCGGTTTGAGGATCGATCCGTGCTCGTTGCTTCCACCCCCCAACAGGGCCGCGAGGTAGCGGGCCATGTCGGTCGGCGTCGAGTAGATAGAAGCCGCCCCGGCCGTCACCATGTCGCGCTCGGTGACCTGTTCCACGCCGTTGGAGCGGATCTCGTAGCCGGTGGCGAGCCGCGCCTTGACCTGTTCGGATCGGAGGAGGTCGCTGTCGACCATGCCGAGGGGTTCGAAAATGTGCTCCCGAAAGTAGCGGTCAAGGGACTTCCCGCTCACGTCCTCGACGAGCTGGCCCAAGGTGGCGGGTCCGTGGTTGTTGTACACGAAGCGGGTCCCTGGCTCCGCATACACGCCCAAGCTGCCCCCGTAGAACTCTGCCAGCGACGGCAAAGGCTGGCCTGCCTCCACGCTTTCGCCGAAGTCCGGCCTGACAATCCCGGAGAGATGTGCCACCTCGGGAAGCCCGGCAGTGTGAGTCAACAGATGCCGCACCGTCACCTGCCGCCAGGCAGCATCTACCAGGACCAGCTCATAGGAACGAAGGTACTCGTTGGCGGCGGCGTCGAGGCCGACGGTCCCCTGCTCGAACAACTGCATTACGGCGATCGCCGTGAAAGTCTTCGTGATCGACGCTATCCGGAACACCGTGTCCTCGGTGATCGGCGCACCCGTTGCGATGTCTGCGACACCGTTTCCGCGAAAGCACTCGAGGCGTCCGTCGCGGACGACGCCCAACGCAAGTCCAACGACGGGTCGACGCGAGACCACCTCGGCCACTCCTACGTCGAATGTGTCAATATCATCGGATCCCGGGGGCGTCTGCTTTGGTACCGGCTCAACGTCCAGCGGACTACTCATCACTCCTCCTGAACCGCCGGTTCGCGTGCCCGAGCCGCGGCGGCAGCCGGTTCAACCGGGCCGCCGCCATCGCTGACTTCCTGCGCTATGAACACACTCCCCGCCGACTAGACCTTGTGGCGGCGCACCAGCGGTCACACCGCCTCCCAACCCGATTCTACCGGCCTAGGGAAGTCCGACCGCTGAGGAGCTAGCTGGCATCCGGCCGGCACGAACCGGGCCGATGCGGAGCGGCTGGCCGCCGCCCTCGCCGAGAAGGTGAACCCTCGGAACGACAAGGCGCGGTCGCTCAGCTTGGGAGTATATTTGATGACTCGGTGGGTACCGGGCAAGAAGCTGGAACTGGCGCACAGCACCTGGGACGGCTACCGCCGCAAGATCGAACTTCACGTGTTCCCCACACTGGGAAAGACTCCGATCCGACGACTCAGACCCCACCATCTCGAGAGGCTGTACAGCGAGAAGCTGCACCCCCAGACCGGGAGACGGCCGCTGGCCCCAAAGACCATGCTCGAGAGCCACCTCATCATCCGAGGTGCCCTCAACGACGCCGTCCGCCGGGGAATCGTGACCCGCAACATCGCACTGGTGGCCCACGCCCCCAAGGTACGATCGATTTCCAAGGTCGAACAGCAGGCCTGGACAGCCCAGCAATTGCAGGCGCTTCTCCGCGAGGCAGCAGGTCTTCGTTTGTTCCCTGCCTTCTGGCTGCTCGCCACCACCGGGCTCCGCCGCAGCGAGCTCCTCGGGCCGCAATGGGAGGACGTCGACCTCGACCGGGCCACCCTTTCGATCAACCGAGGGCTGGTCTCCGTCGGCTACGAGTTGCACGAGTCACGGGGCAAGACCAGCAACTCCCGACGGGCGATCGACCTCGACCCCACCACCGTTCAGGTTCTGTCCGCCTGGAAGTGTGGCAGCACACCGAACGTGTCGCCGTGGGGATCAAACCAACAAGATGGGTGTTCGCCGACGTCGAAGGCAACCCGATCCACCCACACTCAGTATCTCAAACGTTCGAGCGGATCGTCGCCCGCGCCAAAGTCCCTAGGATCCGGCCCCACGACCTCCGCCACACCCAACGGAGCCCTGCTCATCAAAGCCAGAAT